>JBOGXG010000074.1:0-6765 GCA_050694195.1 Actinomycetota bacterium
GTCGAGGGCCTTGAGGGCCGACACACGGCTAACCGGGACGTCGTCACCGGGGAACTCGTACTCCGACAGCAGCTCGCGAACCTCGAGCTCGACGAGGTCGAGAAGCTCGGGATCGTCCACCATGTCGACCTTGTTGAGAGCGACGACGATGTAGGGCACGTTGACCTGACGGGCGAGCAGTACGTGCTCACGGGTCTGGGGCATCGGGCCGTCCGCCGCGGATACGACGAGGATCGCTCCGTCGATCTGCGCGGCGCCGGTGATCATGTTCTTGATGTAGTCGGCGTGACCGGGCATGTCGACGTGGGCGTAGTGACGGTTCTCCGTCTCGTACTCCACGTGAGCGATCGCGATAGTGATGCCTCGCTCCTTCTCCTCGGGCGCCTTGTCGATCTGATCGAAAGCGGTGAACTGGACGTTCGGGTTCGCTTCCGACAGCACCTTGGTGATGGCGGCAGTAAGGGTCGTCTTCCCATGGTCGATATGACCCATGGTTCCGATGTTTACGTGCGGCTTGTTGCGCTCGAACTTCTGCTTGGACACGCCTCTCTCCTCTCCCTACCGGCTGTCGGGCTCTCCACGGACCGTAGCGATGACTTCCTCCGCGATGGACTTGGGTGTTTCCTGATACGAGTTGAACTGCATCGTCGAGGTGGCACGGCCTTGCGTGCGAGAGCGGAGCTCCGTCACGTAACCGAACATCTCCGCGAGCGGAACGCGCGACTTCACGATCCGGTCGCCCCCGCGCTGGTCCATCGACTCGATATGGCCTCGCCGTCCCGAGAGGTCGCCGATCACGTCACCCATGTACTCCTCGGGAGTGACTACCTCGACATCGAAGACGGGCTCGAGCAATACCGGCTTGGCCTTCTTTGCCGCGTCCTTGAACGCCATCGAGCCGGCGATCTTGAACGCCATCTCCGAGGAGTCGACGTCGTGCGAGGACCCGTCCTGCAGCGTCACGCGGAGGTCGACGACGGGGAAGCCGGCGAGCACGCCGGAGGACATAGCTTCCTGGATGCCCTGGTCCACCGCCGGGATGTACTCGGTCGGGATGCGACCCCCGGTGATCTTGTTGACGAACTCGTAGCCACCGCCGGGCCCCGTCGGCTCGATGTCGATGACGACGTGCGCGTACTGTCCCTTACCACCGGTCTGCTTGACGTAGCGAAGATCGACCTTCTGAACCGGCTGCCCGACCGTCTCGCGATAGGCGACCTGCGGCTTGCCGACGTTCGCTCCCACCTTGAACTCTCTGATGAGACGGTCCACGAGGACCTCGAGGTGGAGTTCGCCCATCCCGGAGATGATCGTCTGTCCGGTCTCCTCGTCCGTATGGACGCGGAAGGTCGGATCCTCTTCTGACAACCGCTGGAGCGCGGTTCCGAGCTTCTCCGAGTCGGCCTTCGACTTCGGCTCGATCGCGACGTCGATTACCGGCGTAGGGAACGTCATCTCCTCGAGGAGGATCGGGGCGTTCGGATCGCACAGCGTGTCCCCGGTAAGCGTCTGCTTCAGACCCACGACCGCCACGATGTCGCCGGTGAAGACCGCTTCCTTGTCCTCGCGGTGGTTGGCGTGCATCTGGAGAAGGCGCCCGATGCGCTCCTTGCGCTCCCGGGTCGCATTGGAAACCGATTCGCCGCTCTTCAACGTCCCCGAGTACACGCGCAGGTACGTCAATCGGCCGACGTAGGGGTCGCTCATGATCTTGAAGGCCAGAGCCGAGAACGGTTCGGCATCGTCGGCCTTGCGGACGAGGATGTCGCCGGAGCGCGGCTCCTTGCCTTCCATCGGAGGAAGGTCGAGGGGGCTGGGGAGGTACCAGGTGATCGCGTCGAGCAATGGCTGAACGCCCTTGTTCTTGAACGCGCTTCCGTTCAGTACCGGAGTGACCTCGCCGGCAACCGTGGCTCGCCGCAGGGCCTTGCGGATCAGATCCGCGTCTACCTCTTCGTCCGCCAGGTACTTCTCCATGATCTCCTCGTCGTGGTCGGCGAGGATCTCGAGGAGGTCGTGCCGGTAACGCTCGGCGTCTTCTTTCATGTCGTCGGCGATCGGGCGGTCCTCCCACTCCTCGCCGTGACCTTCGGAGGGCCAGTAGTGAGCCACCATGGTCACGAGATCGATGACCCCGTGGAAGTCGGCCTCCTTGCCGATCGGCAACTGGATCACCGCGGGCGTCCCGTTCAGCCGGTCCGTGATCATCTGGACCGTGCGATAGAAGTCGGCCCCGGTGCGATCCATCTTGTTCACGAAACAGATCCGCGGCACGTTGTATCGATCGGCTTGCCGCCACACCGTTTCGGACTGCGGCTCAACACCTGCTACCGCGTCGAATACCGCGACGGCTCCGTCGAGAACCCGGAGCGAACGCTCGACCTCGACCGTGAAGTCGACGTGGCCGGGCGTGTCGATGATGTTGATCCAGTAGCCCTTCCAGTTGCAGGTCGTGGCGGCGGACGTGATCGTGATGCCGCGCTCCTGCTCCTGCTCCATCCAGTCCATAACGGCGGCGCCTTCGTGGACCTCACCGATCTTGTAGGTGCGCCCGGTGTAGTAGAGGATCCGCTCGGTGGTCGTCGTCTTACCGGCGTCGATATGCGCCATGATCCCGATGTTCCGCGTGTGGCTCAACGGATACTCCCGGATGACGGCGGCGCCCCCTTTGGACGTCGTCTGTTTCTTCTCTGCCTGTATCGTGTCGGCCATCTAATGCATCACCATCTGTAGTGGGCGAAGGCCTTGTTCGCCTCCGCCATCTTGTGCATGTCCTCGCGTCGCTTCACCGCGGACCCGGCACCGCCCGACGCGTCCAATATCTCGCCCGCGAGTCGGTCGGCCATCGTCGGCTCGCGGCGTTTGCGAGCGAACGTGACCAGCCACCTGATCGCGAGCGTCGTACCGCGGCGAGACTGAACCTCGACGGGTACCTGATAGGTCGCTCCACCTACGCGCCGAGAGCGCACCTCGAGGAGCGGCTTGATGTTGTCGATCGATTTCTTCAGGAGGGGCAGCGGATCTTTGCCCGTCTTCGCCTCCACTTTCTTGAGGGCCTCGTAAACGATCGCCTCGGAAAGGGTCCGCTTGCCGCGCGTCATGATCCGGTTCTGGATCTGCGTCACGAGAAGCGACTGGTAGATCGGATCGGGGAGAAGCTCCCGCCTCGTTGCGGGGCCTTTGCGCGGCATCAGGCACCGCCCTTCTTCGCGCCGTAGCGGGAGCGGGACTGAACCCGGTCGCGCACGCCGGCGGTGTCGAGGGAGCCGCGGATGATCTTGTAGCGGACGCCCGGGAGGTCTTTCACACGGCCCCCACGAACGAGGACGATGGAGTGCTCCTGGAGGTTGTGGCCGATGCCGGGGATGTAAGCGGTGATCTCGATGCCGGAGGTGAGACGGACGCGAGCGACCTTGCGGAGAGCCGAGTTCGGCTTCTTCGGGGTTGCGGTGTACACACGGGTGCATACACCCCGTCGCTGAGGCGACCCCTTAAGAGCCGGCGCCTTCGACTTCTCCTTCTTCGACCTCCGCCCCTGGCGGACCAACTGTTGGATCGTCGGCACTAAACCGTTTCCTTCCCTCGGGGCGTGCTGCCCCAGCTCATCCATGGTCCCGACCGGCGCACACATCTCGCCGGCAGGGCGGGACCCTCGTCTCACCTCTATGGGCTTCGGGCGCCCCGCCCCTCGCGGCGTCGGACGACCCAAGACCGTTTTCCTCCGAGCGAGCGGGGAGATAAGCGCCGGACGCGGTCCGGTTGTCCTCCCAGCGGCTCTTTCGTCGGCGATGAACCCAACTCCGGCGGTTCCCGGGGCAACCGGGCCTGCAGAAGCTCACCGACCAGGGCGATCTGCTTGATACGCGCACCTCGAAAAGGCGCGCCTTTCCGCCTCCTGAGAGAGGCGCGACGGGCAAGGATACGGGCAAGCCCCTAGGCGGTCAAACGGCCCCAACCGAGGCGAGATCTACCCCGACTTCGGCGTCATTCGCCGCCTGGAACAGGGCGGCATCGTCGGAGGTCGTGCGACAGAGCGGCCGCGAGGTAAGCGGCGTCGTAGAAGGACAGGCCATACCGACCCACTAGATCTGCCGCCCGGCCGCTTGAGCTGTCCTACCCCTTCGGAACAATGGTGAGCGTGCGCTCCCCCTCCTCGAGGTGGATCGTGATTACGTTCCGATCGCGCTCGAACGACACCGCTTCCCCTGATGCGGAGTCGACAACGCGCGCGTGCGGATGCCACGGCGCTTCGAGGTTGAGGACCGCGGGCCCGTCGCTCGCCACGTCGATCGTTACGACCTGTCGCGGATCGATGCGCGCCCGCGTGAGGCCCAACGTCACCGTCGCGACATTGGTGAGTGTGACCTCCAAGCCGTTGACGGGGTCGGCCGTGGGCACCTCCGACCAAGCGACGCCGCGCTCCACGTAGGGCAGCGGGGAAACGCCGCCTCCGCGCACCGTCTCGACTTCCGGCCCTCCTTCGCCGAAGGCCAGAGAGCGCACGTCCACGAGCCCCGTGGACGGGTCGCCGACCTCGTCTCGCATCCGCACGTCCCACACCCAGTACGCGTGGTCGTGGACGAGTCCGAGGTCGGGATAGTCGGCCGCCGGCATCACCCGGAAGGTGACCTGGGCAGGGTCGAGGTTGACGGCGGCGTCGCCGAGGAACTCGGCCCCCCTGGACCAGTCGTCGACCTCCGAGAGGAGGAAATGATCCGCCGTGAAGATGTTCTGAACGAAGCGGTAGCCGAGGTCCTCGAGCCTCTGCGCGTGGGTCACCGTCCCGGCGATCGGCACCAGCTCGTCGGCCGCACCGTTCCAGATCATGAAGGGGATGTTGCGAACGTTGTCGAGCACGTGGAACGTGTTGGTCGGATCGCCGTCGTCGCTCTCCGCCACCAGCTTGATGCCCTCGGCCGGAGGTCCCACGACCGGGAAGGCCTTGCCGAACAGGTCCGGCCACATCGTCGCCATGCGGAAGGTTCCATAGCCGCCCATCGAGTAGCCGTTCACTGCTACGCGCTCGGGATCGAGCGTGTAGTTCCCGGCGAGATCGGCCCACGCCTCGAAGAGATCGACTTCGGCCTCGGCCAGGTACCAGCCGTCATCGCCCCGGCCCATGGTCGTTAGCGCGATCGCGCCGCGTTCCTCGGCCAGGTCCTGATAGATGTTCGGCGCGTGAACGGCGAATTGATTGAGCGTGCACGAGAGTGAATGCAGGATGAGAGTGAGTGGGGTCGGCGAACCTTCCTCGTAGGACTCCGGTATGTAGACGGAGTACGGCTGGAGGTTCCCGAGCAGCCAGGGCCGCTCGTCGGCCACGCCCTCCCCCAGGTCGAGGGACGAAACGTAGATCCGGTTCATGTAACCCGTCGCCGGCGCGTTCGACGATGTGGCCCCCTCCGCCATCGCCGCGAAGTCAACCTCGGCAGCGAACGCCGAGATATCGCGCGCCGCTATCGCTCTGGCCTGACCGTGGTCGCGCCAGTGGCCCGCGCCCACGGAGCGCGTCCCGAGGGACTCCGGGTTGATGCTTCGGTAGAACGGCTCGTCACCGTCGGCTTCGTAGCGGAAGGCCACGTTGAAGATCGGCGGAGCGTCGCTCCCGTGGGCTCCGCCCGGCTCGGTTTCGGAGGGCTCGTCGGCCAGAGGGACGAAGCCCCCCTCGCCGTCGGCGATACCCGTGACCGCGTAGTGGGCCCAGGTTCCCGTCCCGGGATCGAGTACGTCGCGGGGCACCACCACCTCGATCTGGTTCCGAGTCGTATCGGTCGCGACCTGTACCTCGGTGTCGTCGAGGGACGCGGAGATCCCGTCGGTGTAGAGCACGTGCTCGAGGTCGACCGGCCCGAGATTGCCGATGCCATGCCCCCAATCCGTTTCCTCGGCACCACCGTCGGTATCTATGCCGACCGCGACGGCGGTGGAGTCCGGAACGAGAAGAGTGTTGAGCGTGAAGCGGTAGGCGACAGAGGTGGCGTCGGCGTCGATCCGGAGTTCGACCAGATCGGCCGCGTTGAACCCGTAGCGAGCGGCGTCCGTGGGGTAGACGACGTCCCCCGTCATCCCACCGAAGACCGGGGTGGGGGGTCGTGGCTCCGGCGGCGCCATCGGCTCGTTGGTCGTGTTCGGGCCGTGATCGTCGTAGAGGAAGTCCTGGTAGACGAATTCCCCATCGCGATAAGCCTCGGCCCCCGAGATCATCAGCGGGTCGGCGTCCCAGCGCGGCCCGTTCTCGAGGAGTCGCGACTCGGCCGGCGGGGCGTAAAGGATCGGCGGCCCGGGACGAGGACCTTGGGTCACGCGCGGCAGCGAGCCGGGGGCGTCCTCGCGAGGCGCGGCCGAGACCGGCATCGCGGTGGCGACGAGCACGACGAGAGCTACGAGGGCCGATCGTTTCGGGGACAAGAGCGCCTCCTCTCAGTGCCTGACCGCGTAGATTTCTACGGCGAGTGGCGCGACACCTGCCCCGCCCCGAGGACCCTCGTCGGATAGGCCATCGGTCCCCGCCGGGAACGAGATCAGGAGGAGGTCGCCTTCCACCCGTGCCGACCTTCAGCAGTTGCTGAAGTCGCCGGAGGGGCAGCGGATGCCCAAGGTCAGCCAGGCTCCGAAGGCTCCGTACCGGTCACCTCCGAAAAGCTCGCCGCTTGCGCTGATGGCGTGGGCGTTGTAGCCCGCGTAGACCTTCCCGGGTTCGACCCGGTATGCGTTCTCTACGGTCACGATCGCCCGGTTCACAGTGCAACAGGTGTAGTTCCGGAT
>JBOGXG010000075.1:0-17379 GCA_050694195.1 Actinomycetota bacterium
GGCCTGGACTTTCCACTTCACGCCGAAGTGCTTCAGAGTCTTGCGAGCCCATCGTTCGCTCCATCGTCGTAAGAACAAGCTCATTTCACTACGCGCAACGGGAGGCGGAACCTCGAAGGTGACGACGGAGCGTGGCTCGATATAAGTACTTTGCCCGGCTTTGCTAAGCATCATGCTGAGATCGATGTGCTCGTGGAGGCTTAGTAGGCGCCTGTCTAGGCCTCCAACAGCGCGCAGCTCTGCGGTACGCACCAAAAGGCAGTGAAACTCCACGAAGTCAACTCGCTTACGCTCGAAAACGGTGGACGAGGATGTCTCTACATGCGCATGCTCGTGAGACTCTTTGAACACCCTCCGACCATCTCGTTGCTCGATGGAGATCCCCCCACCCGCCATGTGGATCTTTTCCTTCTCCCCCTCGCGCTCCAGATATAGGGGGCCTACGACGGCCGCGCTGGTTTCGTCTGCACAGTCGATCAGCGCTTGCAACCACCCACTGCTGAACAGGACGTCGTTGTCGATGAACACCACGAACTCGGTCTGCACATGAGCGAGAGCAAGATCCCGCGCTACATTCGGTGGCACGTACCGGTGAACCCGCAAGAGCTTGAATCCCCGACGACGCGCCTCTCGTTCTAGCAGTGACTGAACAGACGGCGGTGATCCCGCATCCACGTAGACCAGCGAGAACGGTACGTCTGTCTCTGTGTAGAGACTCTCCAGAGACTGCGCGGTTAGGCCAAGGATCTCCCGTTGGGTCACAACGATCGTGACTCTGGGATCAGGGCGTCGAGAGCCGCTCATGATCTTGCTTAACGGCTCCGGGGCAGCGAACCTTGGGGATAACCACAGAGCCCAGCCGTTGCCATCCGGATCCTTGAAGAAGACGCGCTCATTCAACCTTACCCGTAGTCGTCAGACGGATTTCGGCGACAACGGGGCCGTGTGGGACATGTCATCGAGTTCCGGCAACAGCACGACGCTCTCCTGCTCATTTGGATCGGTGCGCGCGACAAGAGCGACCGCGGCCTCGGTCGCGCTGGTATTGATCGGCAAGTGGGGAACCGCCGCCGGTATGTAGATGAATTCGCCCTCTTTCGTAACGAGCGAGTCGGCCAGTCCGTCGCCGTACCAAGTTATGACCTCTCCCTCGAGCATGTAGATGGTCTCGTGCCCTTCATGCAGGTGAGCCTTTGCGCGTCCACCGGGCGGAATAGTGATCAGGTGCGCGCATAAGGCCACCGACCCCACGGTCTGCGCGGACACGCCTACGAAGTATCCGAGTCCCTGCTTGCTCTCGCCGCTGAGCCCCGGACGGACCGCCACCACAGTGCCGTTCTCCATACCCATCTCCCTCCTACTCCCTTTCGGCGTTCGCTTGCCGGGGAACGAAGCTGCGTCCAGTCAACCAGGGGATCGGAAGCTCGGAAAGGGACATCACCGAAGAGCATGATTCGAGCTATTTATCAAGCTCAGAAGCTGGTGATCCCGAGCGGAACGAACGTGAGTGAGTGGAGCTGATTGATCGGTGCGCGAACCGCGAGCTCGTTGGTCCTCAACCGATCTCGCTGAGATGAAGGCCCGATGCCGACGGAGGCCGTCAGAGGAGACCCAGAACTGTTAGGAGCGCTTCGTCCATCCCCCACATCTCTTCGGGGCTGACGTGGCCGACAAGGTCTCCGAGACGGGTGGCATCGACCGCCCCTATTTGTTCGACGAGTACCTTAGTCGCTTGCCCCTCGACTGCTATCTCGGGGCGGAATGATGCGGCCCGCGCGCTGCGGGAGGTAGGAGCCACGATCACGACCGAGCGCGGAAGCAATGCATCTGCCTGCACCACTACGCCGTACCTCTTGCCCCGTTGCTCGTGACCGCGACCCCTCGGGGGCCGGAATTCGTAGACGTCACCCCGGAGCACGCAGACTCTCCATCAGGGCCGCGACCTCGAGCATCTCCTCGCGGTCCCGCTCGTCCGCTTCGAGGGCTCTTGCCTCTGCCGCCACCGACTCCCGTCGTCGTAACCGTTCTGCAGCATCCACGACGGCTTGGCGAATCGCTTTCGATCGGCTCAACCCGGTCGCCTCGAGCTTCGCCAACGCCCTGAGGGCCTCCTCGTCCAGGCGCACGGAAATTGCTCTCGGCATGTCGCTACTGTATCACGATCTGTGATACACCGAATTACATCGCTGTTATTTGTGGAGCTGATTGATCGGTGCGCGAACCCCTTTTCCGTGAAGGGAGGCCCGCTCTCGCTCTGATGAGAGGAACTCTCTAACTGGCGGTCTGTACTCCCGTCGCCCCCTTGCCGAGGCCCTGGCACCCGCGACCGTTGTCTGTCGGAAGGGTCTCGGAGCGGGTCTCAGTCGGCACTGCGCCTCCTAACCAGGCTTGGCCTCATCGGGAATCGCGAAACCTTGATCCGCCCTCGTTAGTCCCTGATGCGGACCTCATCCAAAACCTTCGTCATCCCGGTGAGGTAAGAACCGATTCCGCTAATCGCAACGACGTTTGATAGATCTCCGCCGTCCTCGAGCCCCAGCACGGCCTAAGGGCGGGATGTGCAAGATCAAAGTGAGCTTCGCAGGCGATGCCGATCACAAACCAGCTAGCTCCGAGGCGCTCAAGTTCGAATGCTGAGTTCCTTGGAGAGGTCTGGCATCCTGCCTTTGTCGGATTGCTCCTGGTTGTCGGCTCCACCGAAGTAGACGGGACGGCTGCCGTTCTTGCCTTCCGTAACGGCGCGATTGAACGCACCGTCGGTCACTTTGGCGAGGTTCGACGCGGTCGGCGAGGAGGCCGAGGACAGAGTTCACCACCACGATGTGAGATGCGACTCGTCGCAACTACACTTCGGCGGTGTCGTCCGGCCGTGCTGCGACGCGCGTCAGTCGATCCGGACGGTGTCGAGGATCTTCGACGGACCGGTGAAATAGGAGCCCAGGGCCGAGTAGGCCTCCACGTTCGAAAGCTCGCCACCATCCTCGAGCCCGATCGCTTCTAGCGGCAGTGAGAACACCACGCGCATTCCCGTTGTCCCATAGCCGCCGGACAGATCGGCGATCTTGGTACAAGTTGGCCGCAGGCCCGTGCAGTCGAATAGCCCAAACGTGCCTCCCAGGAGCGATGTCGCCCGCACCTCGTAGCTCTTGCCTCCGACGTCGAACCGAAGCCCGTAGAAGATGGGCGAAAGGACTCCCGGAAGGACCGGTGGCATGTCGTCCAGCTCGATCGCCGCGAAGAGATCCTCATACTCAGGTCTGTAAGCGAAGGATGCCCCATATAGGTCGTCTGAAAGATGGCTCATCAGTGCCGGATCATTCTCGTCTGAGAGCTCCACGAAACCAAACTTCGCGAATACCTTGTTTCCACCAAGAGAGACAGCAGGGGCGCTGCCTTTGCGCACGAGATCCCTCACAGACAGAGGCGCGCCTCGATCATGGATCCACACAGCATGGTCGTAGAGGGGCCACTGTCGTGGGTGCTCAAAAGAGTGGCTGGGATCGGGAGAAGTCAGGGTGGTGTAGCGACCTTCATGACTTGCATCTCCTGCAAAGTTGCCGACCGAGTAGCCGGCGTCCGATGGCACGGCTTCAACCGCACCCGTCCTCCAGTCATGGATGAAGATCTGGAGTCCACAGTATCCGGAGATGTCGTTGCAGTCCTGTTGCGGAACGGGGGAAAAGTGGTCGTTATCACTGAACACAACGTAGCGCCCGTTGTCACTCATCGACATGAACGAAGTGTTCGTTCCTAGATCACAGAGGCACACCGTCTTCTCGACTTTGCTCAAGTTGTCCTCTCGCCCGTCCCAGGCGACGGAGACCCTTTGAGTGCGCTGCGAAGCACGGTCGCGAACGAACAGGTCATTCCTGCTCGATGCGTGCCCGGACCCGTTGGAGTCTGCCGGGACCAGGTTGTCGCCCTGGGAGACGAATGAGACGAAGCGGCCGTTGTAGCTGACGTCCACGGCTACGCTCTGACCGCCGAATGTGAGCGCGTTCTGCGGCTCTCCTTGTGAGGACACAGATACGAGCTCGGTCGCTTTTTGTGAGGTATCTCGAACATAGAGCTGGCACACCGCAGTCGTGGGCCCCCTTTGGACCGGCACAAGATCACCGTCGCTCCAAAAAGCAACAACGTGCCCATTGCCACTGATCGCCACATGGGACCCAACGTCGTCGGAGACTTGGTAGCACCCATTGGCTGGCGCTTGCTGCCCATTGCGGGAAACCGATACGCGTTCGGTCGTGCCCTTCCGACGATCGCGTACGAATACGTCGATGCCGTCGTTGGTGTCCGCTGGAACGAGGTTCGTGGCCGCGCTCATGAACGCGACGAAGCGACCGTTGTGGCTGATGGCGTGATAACCGACGCCACTGCCGGGATAAAGATTGGACGTCGGCTTCGAAGGGTCGATATCGGCCGTCGCCTCGTCCTCGGCCGACGAAACCGAGACTCGCTCGGTCTCACCCGTTACGCGGTCTCGAACGAAGACGTCGGCTGCCTGATTCGTATCGCCTGGAACGAGATTGCTGGCGCAACTCGAGAAAGCGATGAAACGTCCGGATGCGCTGATCGAAGGACTCCATGAGCCTGTCTTCACCAATGAGCCGCTGTATGGATTGACGCACCCTCCGATGGCATCAGTACCGGTGAGCGAATCAGATGCGCGGGTCGTTATCTGGTTCGGGACGTCTCGAACGAAGATGTCGAGGACAGCGTTGGCGTCCCCGAAGACCAGGTCTCCACTAGCGTGTTCGAAGGCGACCCATCGGCCATTCGCGGAGACAGCGCTCCGGTAGTTCGTGCCCGAGCCATTTGAGTTGGCCGACGGAATCTCACCAGTGGCTGTAAGGGAGACTTCGGTGGTTCTGCCGGGACGGGGATACGCCGAGCTCGGAGTAGCGAGCCCGCCGATGATGGTCAGCGCGCTCAATGGCACAATGGCCCATGGTGCCCGTTTAGCTCGTTGGGCCATCCTGCCACCTGTTGACCGAACCCTCAAACCGATCACCCCTGTCCTCGACGCAAGGAGTTCCCTTGCTCCCTATCTTATCTATGCGCCCTGCCCCTTCGATCCCCTGCTGAGCGCGTCTTGTTGCCACGCTGCAGCTCCAAGCACACGCCGGCCATCGCCAGAGCGGCGAAGTATGGCCCATTGGAACGGCTGTCTTCCTTGAGGCCAAGCGATAGGCACGTAGAACGGCAGCCGATTCCCTCGGATGGGGGAGCTTGGAAAGCCCAGCCACCAGAGAAATGAGAGCGATCGGAACGGACTGCAACCGTAAAAACAGCATCCATACCCGATCCTCACTTTTGTACGACCGGCAACTCTCTGTAACCCGCAGTCCGACGGTCGGCGCCTGTGTTCCTTCACCCAATCGGGTGAGAAGCTCAAGCCACTTTCGGAGCCTGCGATTCGCATCTCCCAGGCCCATCACCTTGAGGAACTGGGGTCGGTCCTGCGTCCAGATCAGGCAGTGTCCGAAAGGTCAGGGCGCAGAAGGCAATGGGCAGGCCGGGCAAGGTTGTGGGGTGCCCGGATCCTCGAGCGGGGTTTGAGGGGCACTTCCTTGACCATCATCCCGACATATCGAGTCCCGGCGCTGGTTCGCGCACCAGGAGTGTGGAGTCTCGCCACCCGTGTCCCTTTCTGGCCTCGGTAGGTTGTCTCACAGTCGCACCCTCCTGGGCTTGCCCTTCGGCTGAGCTAGGGCTCCGAACTCCTTGGTCTTGTCGTGTCGAGCACGATGGGTTCTGAGCAGAGCTCCGTCAAGGGTGATCTGGACGGTGTCGACGACGAGGCGGATTCCGACGGTCTGTCCTCGATAGGGGTTGCCGACGCGATAGCTCGTGCCTGCGAAGCTGATCGAGCCGTGTCTGTCGACCATGCGCAGGACCTCTGCGCCCTTCGTCGGCTGTGCTGGCCTCCTGGCGTGCAGTGCTCGACGGTCCATCTTGTCGTCGTCATCGATCAGGTGACGCCGTGCGTGGGTCGCGACCACGACTCCGTTGTGGGTGATGTGAAGCAGACCATCGGCCGACTCGATCGTGACCGCTTCGCCGGCGAGGTGACGACCCACGTGATAGCGGTGCTTGAGGATGCTGATGCGCCCTGCGTGATCGACGCGACGCCCCACGACCTTCTTGCGCGGCGCCGGTTCCTCTTCGGCCTCGATGTCGCCATCGATGACCTCGAGTGACGCTGGTCGCGCGAGCTCGAAGCGTCGGATCGGCGGCACGTCACCGAGCGATTGGTGCTCTCTTTCATGGTTGTAGTCGACGACCCAGATATCGAGAGCGCTCTGCATCTCTTCGAGCGTCTCGAAGGTCTTGTCGGCGAAGAAGTCCTTGCGCAGGGTCCGATGGAAGCGTTCGACCTTGCCGGTCGTCGTCGGTGAATACGGCGCGGTCAGCAGGTGGCGGATCCCGTTGTTGAGGCAGATCCGGTCAAAGAGCACGTTGGCTGGCTTGCGGGCGAGACGCCCGGTGAAGACCTTTCCGTTGTCGGTGAGGATCTGCTCGGGGATGCCGTGGCGGCCCAGGGCCTCGAGCAGCGCATCGCAGACCGGCCGTGCCGTGGCTCGAGCGACAACCTTCGCTATTACGCAGAAACGGGAATGGTCGTCGACACCGGTCACGACCGACAAGGCGACGCCGCTGGTCAGCTTGACGTTGCCCATCACGTCGATCTGCCACAGCTCCATCGAGCGCGATCTCTCCCAGCGCTTGTAGTCGTCGCGCCGACGGCGTCTGGGCTTCGGTTGGATCAACCGGTGGCGGATCAGACAGCGATAGATCGCCGAGCGCGACGGTGGTGTCTCGAGCTCACGGCGCAGCTTGTTGAGGATCGTTCGGGGACCCCAGCCGGGATGAGCTCGCCGCATCTCCACGACGCGAGCTTCGATCTCAGGGGCCATCTGGTGCGGGCAGCGATCCGGCTTCGAGCTGTGGTCGGCCAGAGCGCCGAGGCCCTCGGTCGCGTAACGCACGAGCCAGCGATGAAGGGTTCTTCGGTCGATCCCGTAGCGGGTCGCGGTGTCTTTGACGCTGGCTCCATCGAGCACCTCTCTCACGGCGTCGTAGCGCTGCTCAACCATCGACAGATCCACCAGGGGCACGGCGTCCTCCTCGGCTCGACAGAGCACAAGTGATGACGCAGAAGAGGCTTAGGGACGTGGAATTGGTGGGACATAGGTGCCGGAGCCAGTGTCGCCCAGGAGCCGGAGCCGGGCCGCACAGTGGGACACACGTACCGGAGCCAATGTGGGACAGAGGTACCGAACTTTCACATTCGCGCACCAGGAGATCAAGTGGAGCGGAGCGGGCTCGAACCGCCGACCCCCGGCTTGCAAAGCCGGTGCTCTACCAACTGAGCTACCGCCCCAGACGGGTGCTAATGCTATCGCCCAGGCGAGCGCTTCCCCTTAGCGGTACGGTTCACAACCGATCTTGCAGGTATCGGATGGGGATATCTGGAATAACTCGCAGAGAAGAAGCGGGCTAGGGAGGTCGAATCGTGGACACGGACGAACAGAAGGACCCGGTCGGCTCTCAGGGGACGGGCGTGGAGGAATGGATCCCGGTAGCGGACGCGGCGGCGCGCCTGGGGATCGCGGAAGAGACCGTCTTGCGATGGTGTGAGACCGGGGCCGTTCCCTGGAGGGTCGCCCCGGGCTACGACGGCGACACCGCGCTCGTGGAATGGGACGCGCTTATGCGGCATCACGAGGATTTCGCCGAGGCCGGCGACGGCAAGATACCGGAGTGGGTCGAGCAGCTCGTGGAGACCTGGAAGCAGAGCGCGGAGACCGAAGAGGAGATGAGGTTCCTCGGCCGGCAGGTCGGCGAGATCCAGAATCTCTTCGAGGAGCACAAACGGCGCGCCGACGAGCTGCACCTCGCCATGCGTCGCGAATCGGACCGTGCCGCAGCACAGGCTGCGCATGCCGCGCTCTCGGCCCAGAAGGCCGCCGACCTCGTGGCTCGGCAGTCCGAGGTGAGCGCGCGGCAGGAGACCGCCGCACGGGCGGCTCAGGAGGCGGCGACCACGGCGACGAAAGCGTCGGCCGAGGTGCAGGACGTACTCCGCACCAGCCGTGCCCGGGCAGAGGCCGAGCAGGAGGAACGCTCGGAATCCGTTCGGATCGCCCGCGAGTCCGCCGCGAAAGCACAAGAAGCCGAGGGTTTCGCAGCGACGGCGATGAACAACGCGATCGTTACCGGCCGCGAGATCGAAGAGACCATCGGCCGGCGAGCCCGCGAGGAAGCGAGCCGCGCCGCGCGCCGCGCACACGAGCAGACCCTGCAGACGACCGTAGAAACGATGCGGTCGATCGAAGCGGCGCGCGATGAGGTCGAGGCCCGGTTGCGCGAGGCGGTCGATGTAGCGGAGGACTCGGTACGTCTGGCCATCGAACTCTCCGCGCGAGCCGCCCAACATGAAGGCGCTGCTGCTGCCAAGAGGGCCGAGGAACGGCTGCGGGCGATCGAAGAGACCGCCGTTCAGGCCGTCGGATCGGCGCGCGACTGGGTCGACGCCGCGCGGGCGACGGCGGCCGAAGAGGCGGGGCGGATAGCGGAGCGAACCGCCATGAACGCCGGACGCATCGCGGCCGCGGGACTCCAAGAGGAGGCCGAGGCGATACAGGCCCGGTTGATCGGGACCGTCCAGGAGGCGGCAAGATCCGCCACCGCGGAAGCGTCACACGCAGCAGAGGCCGCCGCGGCGGCGGCCGAGCGAGCCGAGGAGCAAGCCAAACGCGGCGCGATCGCCAAAGAGGCCCAGCAGGAAACCGCCCGGGCCGCGTGGATCGCAACGCGCGCCGCGGAAGAAGCTGCCGCCGCAGCGCGCAAGGAGGCCGAGGCCAGAGAGAGTCAGGAACTCGCCGCGCTCGAAGCTCAGAACGCTGCGGCCGCCGGACGGGAGATGGCCGACCAAGCGCGGGAAACGATCGCGCAGACGCAGGCATGGGCGCGGCGCCAGTTCGCCGATCAGGAGATGGCGCAAGCCGGCATCGACGATGCCGTTCGAAGCGCGCGCGGGGCGATCGAGGAAGCGCGAGCGGCGTTGGCGGAGATAACCCTTGCATCGGAGAGCTTGAAGTCGGAGTGGGCTCAGGTGCGCGCCGAACAGAGCGAGATCCTCAAGGAATCGGCGAACGCTGCGAAGGCGGCTAAGGGGGCGGCCCGCGCCGCGCAGGCATCTTCCGTCGCCGCTCAGAGAGATGCGACGCGCGCGGCTCGTGCGTTAGCTCAGGCATCCGAGGTCACCGGAACCGAAACGGCGGATCTCGACGATGCTCCGCCTCCCCCTCCGAACGAGGAAGAGTGGCCGCGGCTGTTCGATGTGCCGAAGAATGCGTGGGACGACGTCCTGCATCCGGCTGCACACAACGAGGGGAATCCCGAGGATGAGCTGCTATTCCCCGTGGTGCCCGACGAGGAAGATCTCGACGAGCGCCATTGGGGTGGGGGCAGGATCCTCGGTCGCTTGGGGTTCGGACGCGGCGAGGAGTAGGGAATATAGGCTTCGTCGGAGCGTTCCAGACCTTGTAAGGCCAACCCCAAAATCAGCAGGAGGCGGCAATAGTGGCAGACATCCAGGCCGTGGACGAGCAGGACTTCAACGAGGCGGTACTGGCCTCGGACAGCCCCGTCATCGTCGATTTCTGGGCCGAGTGGTGCGGACCGTGCCGCCTCGTCACACCGGAACTAGAGAAGATCCAGGCGGAATACGGCGAGAAGGTCAAAGTGGTCAAGCTCAACATCGACGACGCGCCGAACGTCGCCGCCAAGTACGGCGTGATGAGCATCCCGACGATCGCGCTCTTCGTCGACGGCGACGTCAAGTCGCAAGTGATCGGCGCCCGTCCGAAGGCCGACATACTCGCGGGGCTCGGCATCTAAGAGACCTCCCAACCAAAAGCGATTCGAGGCCCCCGGCACTGCCGGGGGCCTCACCCTTTGCGTCTCCGGGAAGGATTCGCGCCATCCCACTGCGAAACCTTGGGGTAGACGACCCCGGAGGTGACGTGATGAAAGGGACATTTCGGACGCGTGTCATGGCCGCGCTCACGGCTGCCGTCCTCGCATCGGTGGGGGCGCCGGTCCAGGCGGGCCATAACGATGACCTTCATTCGGACAACGCGAAGCTATTGGTGAACCGTCCGATCAAAGTATCCGAGGACATCATCGGGCAGGGCTCCGATCTGGCCTTCGACGGCAAGCGGGTCTACGCCGGTTCGTATCAGGGGACCGCGCTCTACAAGATCGTGTCCAAGAAGAAAGGCTATCTCAAGCAGATCGGCTTCCATCAGTGCCCCGGGAGTCAGGGTGATGTCTCGTTCGTCGGCAAGCACGTTCTGGTCTCGATCGACGCGCCCGCGTCGAACAACGTCGAGAACGGCGTTTGCAACAACACGAAGACGAACGACAGCGACACCTCGTTGGAGAAAGAAGGCGTGCGCGTCGTCGATTTTTCCGATCCGAAACAGCCGAAGCAGGTCGCCTTCATCGAAACGAGGTGCGGCTCGCACACCCACACGCTCGTACCCGACGGCGACACGACGTACGTCTACGTGGAGTCGTATCCGCTGAGCCAGTCCGACTCGTGCAACGCGGCCGTGGGACACGGATCGGTCGGGGTCCTATCGTTCCCCACCAACGATCCGTCCAAGATCAAGTTCGATTCATACTTCGACGTAACGCCGACGCCGCTTCCCAACGATGCGCCGATCGGATGCCACGACCTACAGGCATGGCCGGAGAAGGACATCGTCATCGCGGCCTGCATCACTGAGTCACAGGTGTGGGACATCTCTGACCCGGCGAAGCCGGAGATCCTGGCTCGCATCAACAACCCCGACATCCAGGTCCATCACTCAGCCGCATTCTCGTGGGACGGGAAGTACGCGATCGTCAGCGATGAATATGGTGGAGCCGCCGGAGGCGGAGGTTGTGCCGGCGATAAAGACAGCACGATCGGCGCGATGTGGTTCTACGACATCACCGATCCCAGCGCCCCGAGCCTGCAGGGCCACTATTCCCTGCCTCGTGTACCCATGTGGGATGACGAACAAGAGGCGCAGCGCTCGCGTTGCACGACTCACCTGTACACGATCCTCCCGATGAAGGACCAGAAGAAATACATCGCGATCTCGTCGTACTACTCGGGAGGCATCTCGGCCGTCGACTTCACCGACCCGGCGAGTCCCGAAGAGATCGGCTACTACCTGCACCAACCCGGAGGAGTGCTCCCCGACATGTGGAGCTCGTACTGGTACAACGGGCGCATCTACACCAACGACCATCTCTCCGGCCAAGGTGTCGGCGTCTACAAGCTGAAGGGCTACGGCAAGAAGCAGGTCAATTACTACGAGGATGGCCTCAATCCTCAGACGCAGATAGCGAAGTTCAAGTAGGTAGTCCTAGCGCTGCGGCGGATCGGCGGACTCCGCCGCGGCGCTTATCCTCTCGGCTCCGGCCTCCATCGCCGTGGCCGGGGTCCGTTAGTTCACAGATAACGACCCGACAGGTGCCGGGACGTGAAGTAAGCCTCCTGACGTTGGAGTCTCGGTAGGATGACGCACTTCGGGCCCATAGCTCAGCTCGGTTAGAGCGCACCCCTGATAAGGGTGAGGCCGATGGTTCAAGTCCATCTGGGCCCACGGATGACACGCCCCAGCCACACCGCACAGTAGAGCGCAGGGTGGGTGGGTGATGCGGGTGAGGCCGAAGGTTCAAGTCCATCTGGGCCCACGGATAAAAATTCAGGTCAACTCGGTTCCCAAGGGAGTCACCGTGTACGACCCGCCTTCCTCGATCACGAGTGCGCCGGATCCCTTGGACAGAGGTTCGATCACCTGGCCGGTGAGCCCGTAGATCGCGGCCTCGAGCATGGGTGAGTGCCCCACCACGAGGGCGCGCTCGCCTTCGGCAAGATCGGCAACGAGATCCCGCAGAGCGGAGGCGAACCTTTGCGCTTCGTTCTTCACGAGTTCGGGCTCCACGCGTTCGAACGACCCTAGGTCACCGGCTCCGGCGCGCCGGTACGCATCCTTCCAGCGGTCCTCTACCTCGCTGCGGAAACGAGGGTCGACCCGTACTCCTCCGTCGACCCGCCGACCCATCCCGGCGAGCAGACACGCAGCGGCCTGCGTGGCGCGCTGCGCACCGGACGAGACGATCAGCCGATAGCGACTCGAGAGAGCCTCACCGATCTTCACCGCTGCGGCGATCCCCTCTTCGCTCAGGACATCTCCATCGTTATCCGTGTGACGTCTGAGTTCGACGGTTCTCACCATGTCATCCCTCCTACATCGTCTCTGGCACAAAGTTTCGCGCCGGGCCACTGAGCGGCAGCTCGAGTTGCAAGCGGGTTGGTCGGTACTGCAACACCGAATGGACTCGAAGGTTCAGACCATTTTGCTGGTCGCGGTCGATCTCGAAGCTGCGACTCCCGAGGGCGGGTCTTAAGATCCCGCGGATGGATCGATTCTCAGCTTGGGTTGAGCGTTACCTCGCCGCCTGGCGCTCCAGCGACCCCGACGACATCGGATCCCTGTTCTCGGAAGACGCGCTCTATTTCACACTTCCCACAAGGGAGCCGTGGCAAGGTCGCGAAACGATCGTTCGCGAGTGGCTGGGTCGCAAGGACGAGTCGGGTGACTGGTGGACGTTCGACTACAAAGTCATCGCACGAGACGGCGATCTCGGGATCGTCCGCGGAGTCACTGAGTACGCGACCGATGAAGGAAAAGCCGTCGAGAACCTATGGGAAGTGACTCTCGACGATGAAGACCGCGCTACTCGCTTCGTGGAGTGGTGGATCCAACGCTGATCCGGCCGGCCGAGGCGCGTAGTCGTCTTTCGCAGATCCATCTGGGCCCACGAGAAGACCCCGAATCCACCACCTCGGGTCAGACCCAACCTGAGGAGTCCGTTGGAGTGCGCTACCGCGACAGGCGGCGGATGGTGTGGAGTTCTATCGCCAGGAAGAAGGCCAGGAGGAAGGACGCGAGGAGCTCGATCGCAGGGCCCGACGAGGAGTCCGTGAGGGTCACCGCGAAGATGAACGCTCCGATGGCGAGGTAGATGATCAGTCCCACTCGCTTGCGGACGGTCCCTTCGACGGAAGGCGGCACTCCAAGGCTCACCGGGAAACGCCGATCCTCCGGGACCGTAGCCCAGCCGTAGATCGTCACCGCAACGATCCCTCCGAACAGCGCGACCGGCAACCAGATCATGGATCGATGATGCCAGAGACACCTGCGTTCGGGTCGCCAGCGCGGGGATCAGCCGGTGGGCCTAGTCTGGTGAACAACATCGAAAGGGAGGGCTCTTGCAGACGGCAACGTCCCTAAGAACCGGCACCGCGGCCGGGCGTTGGGTCATCACGGCGACGGTTCTCGGATCGGGGATCGCGTTCCTGGACTCGACCGTGGTCAACGTCGCGCTTCCATCGATCCAGGACGATCTGGGCGGGGGCATCGCCGGACTCCAATGGACGATGGACGCTTACCTCGTCACGTTGGGCTCGCTCCTTCTTCTGGGTGGGTCGCTGGGCGACATCTTCGGCCGGCGGAAGGTCTTCAATCTCGGCCTGGTCGGGTTCGCGGTCGCGTCGGCTCTCTGCGGTCTCGCTCCATCGATAGAGATGCTGATCGCGGCCAGGGCGCTCCAGGGTATCGCGGCGGCGATGCTGGTACCCGGCAGCCTCGCGATCATCCAGGCCAGCTTCGCTCCGGAGGATCGAGCTCGAGCGATCGGAGCCTGGTCCGGTCTATCGGGAGTAACTACGGCGCTAGGACCTTTCCTCGGTGGATACTTCGTCGACGCGGTCTCGTGGCGTCTCGTTTTCTTCATCAATCTCCCTCTCGCCGCGATCGCGATCTGGATCGCCGCACGGCACGTCCCGGAGACGCGCGACGAGACGACCGTCGGCAGGATCGATCTCCCCGGCGCCCTCTCCGCTTCGGTCGGGATCAGCGGGATCCTCTATGCGTTGATCGAGGGCCCGTCGAGAGGGTGGTCCAGCGCGTCGATCCTCATCTCCCTGACGATAGGGATCCTCGGCCTCGTCGCCTTCTTCCTGATCGAGAGCCGATCGACACATCCGATGATGCCGCTCTCCATCTTCCGTTCCATGCAGTTCTCCGGCGCGAACGCAACGACTCTGCTTGTCTACAGCGCGCTGAGCGGAGCGCTGTTCCTCGTCGTGATCCAACTGCAGGAAAACCTCGGCTACACCGCGCTCGAGGCGGGGGCCGCGACGATCCCCCTCACGATCCTCCTCCTCTTGTTGTCGCCTCGGGTCGGCGCGTGGGCGCAACGGGTGGGGCCGCGCATACCTATGACCCTCGGACCGATCGTCGCGGGCGCCGGACTCGCCCTCTTCGTGCTGGTGGAGCCCGGCGCCAGTTACTTCACATCCGTCTTCCCCGGCATCTTCGTCTTCGGACTCGGGATGGCGCTCGTGGTAGCCCCTCTGACCGCGGCCGTTCTCGCCGCGGTGGACGAACACCGGGCCGGCGTTGCATCCGGCGTCAACAACGCGGTCGCTCGGATCGCGGGACTTCTAGCGATAGCTCTTCTGCCGCTCGTCTCGGGCATGACCGGCACACAGGCGAGCGGGAACGACTTCACGGAAGCTTTCCAGCAGGCTGTGGTGATCGCAGGGATCACCTGTGCGATCGGCGGCGTTATCGCCTTCGCGACGATCCGCAAGCTGGCCGACGTGGGTACGCACGTGCCGGCCGCACCTGATCATTCCTGCCAGCGCGATCGCGAACAAGCCGTCGTCGGATGACCCCCTCCAACGCCTTCACCCTGTTGGATTGGAGGAGGCGGATCTTCGACCTATACGGCCGGATCCGCGGCTATCAGGAACTCGATGCAGCGTGGGCAGTGTGGAGGTCGACTCGCGACGAACTCTTCGCCCGGCATCCCCAGACGCCACTCTCTTCGGAGGCTCGCGCGGCGTTCCGCGGGCTCGAATACTTCGACTACGACCCGAACGCGCGCGTCGTCGCCGATGTGTTGCCGGTAGGGCCCGAACACCTAGAGATCGGAACGAGCGACGGCAGCGCCTACGGCTTCACTCGTTTCGCCGATGCTCACTTCTTCGTTCATGGATCCGAGCTCACGCTCGCTCTCTACTGGCTCGACGGTTACGGCGGGGGTTTGTTCCTTCCGTTCCGCGACCTGACCGCCGGTGCGGAAACGTACGGAGCCGGCCGCTACCTGCTGGATACCGTCAAAGGAGCGGACCTCGGCTCCAAAGGTGACCGGCTCGTCCTCGATTTCAACTTCGCCTATAACCCCTCGTGCGCGTACGACCCCCGCTGGGTGTGCCCACTCGCGCCGCCGGCCAACAGGTTGGACGTCTCGATCCGAGCCGGCGAGCGCGCCTTCTCCTGATTTCTCTTCCTCGAAAGTCCGCTATACGAAGCGAGATCTGGACCAAAAACAGTCCACACGAGGTTCCGTCGCCCGCGGCTCGCGGTTCGCGACGGAACCTCGCGTTGCCAACTGCTAGATCAGGCCGTGGTCGGTGAGGAACTCCTCGGCAAGGTCCGCCGGATCCTCGACGTCGACGTTGGCGCGCCTGTTGAGTTCGGTGATCTCGTCGGTCGTGAGCTCTGCGCTGACAGCATCCAGGAGTTCCACCACCTCGTCCGATGCGATGTCGCTACGAACGAGCGGGGTGATGTTGTCTGCCGCTTGCAAGCCCTTGTCATCTTCGAGCACGACGAAGCCCTCCTCGGCGATCGTTCCATCCGTGGAGAACAGGAGAGCAACGTCGATCTCACCGCCGGATAGCGCGGTGATCGAGGGACTGTAATCCAGAGGTTTGAAGTCTCCGAACTCGACGCCGTAGACCTTCTTCAATCCGGGGATGCAGAAGGGCCGGTCCGGACACTCCGTCGGGCCGCCGAGCACCAGGTCCCCCGCGACGGGTGCCAGGTCGCTCACCGTCGCCAGGCCCAACTCATCGGCGGTTTCCTGCGTGACGACGAACGCGTTCGTGTCGACGACGTCTGACGGCTCGAGCGTTTCCAATCCATCCTCCGCAAGCAGCGGCTCCAGCCGGGACGCCACCTCGGCGGGATCCGAGGTAGGCGGATCCTCGGCCGTACCCTCGGGATCGAGCACGCTCAACAGACTGGCGAGGTATTCCGGGGAGATGTCGATGTCTCCCGACTCCATCGCCGGTAGCCGTATCTCGCGCGTTTCGATGTCCAGTTGACGGGATACGTCGTAACCGGCGTTCTCGAGCACTTGCGCGTACATCTCGCCGACGATCTGAGCCTCGGCGAAAGCCTCCGAACCGACCGTCAACGAAGGCTTCGGCTCAGTGCCTTCGCCGGCGGCGTCCTCGTTGTCGTCCTCACCCGATCCTCCACACGCTCCCAACATCAAGATGAGAGCCAGGAGGATCGCCCCAAGGACGCTCCTGCGGAATCTCCGCATGGGTCTTCTCCTCTCCTCGATCGAGGGGCCTCGCCCCGCGAATAGACGAGGCCAACCCTAAACACGACGAGGGCTTATACCTTGTCGGTTCGAGAAAGATCTAGAACGAGTCGCCAGGACGGCCGGTTCTGGCCGAAGCTATCTCGAAAGCCGAGATCTCTTCCAGGGGCTCGACGGCCGAGGGGGTTCGAGGAGCGCCTCGGGGCCGCGCCATCCGCTCGATCACGGCGAAACCGAGTTCGGTAACTATGGCGAGAACGGCGACCATGATGGCGCCGCCTAACAGCGGAGCGTCGTCGCCCGTCCGGAACCCGAGACGTATGTACTCGCCGAGGCCTCCTCCGGCCACGAGTGCCGCGAGGGTGGCCGTGGCGACGGATTGCACGGCTGCGGTCCTCGCGCCGGCGATGATCAGCGGGGCCGCCAACGGAAGCTCGATGCCTCCCAGGATCTGCCGCTCGCTCAGGCCCATCCCACGGGCCGACTCCACCGTATCGGGATCAACGCTCTTCACTCCGATATACGAGTTCGTGACGATGGGAGGAAGGGCGAGGAAGAACAGCGCGGCGAATGTCGGCCAGAAACCGAGACCTAACCCAAGTTCGATCGAGATGGGGAGCGCCAGCGCGAGGATCGCGAACGACGGGATCGCGCGTCCGAGTCCCGCCGTGGTGACCGCGAAGAACTCGAAACGTCGGTAGTGCCCGATATACAGACCTACCGGCAACGCGACGGCCAGTGCTCCGAGCACTGGAAGGAACGACAACCGAACATGTTCCCCGACCTTTTGGGCGATGTCGGGAGTGGCTCCGAACCAATCGAGAAGCTCCGTCATACTCGCGCGGCCTCCCCACTCTTGCGACCCCGCGTCCAGGGAGCCAGCAGTCGCTCGGAGCGGAGCAGCAT
>JBOGXG010000076.1:0-2568 GCA_050694195.1 Actinomycetota bacterium
TCGGCCGACGCGGCCGATCACGTCCTGCAGCGATTCTCCGGCGCGGAGCGAGCCGACCTACCCGATCTGATCGACCGCGCTGCCGAAGCGGTGGAGCGCGTCCTGGAAACAGGCCCGGATCGCGCGATGAACGAGTTCAACACGCGCTAGCCGATTTCTTAGTCGAAATCGAGGCTCTATCTCTAACTTTCCTGCACCGGAAATCTGGGCTGTCGCCGATCCCGGGGAACGCGGATCTTCTGGTGCAGGAAGGTGGCGGATATCGCCCGGATTTCGACTAGAAAACTGGCTAGAGGCGGCGTCGCAGGAACCTGATCGCCTTCCGGAGCACGATGTTGCCCATCCGCAACCCGTGCGCGGTCCCTTCGACCACCATCAAACGGTTCGGCACCCCCGCCTCCGTCAGGCGGTCGCTCATATCGACCCCGTGCTCCAGAGGTATCAGTTCATCTTCCGAATAAGCGAGGAACGTAGCCGGGTCGCTCCCCTGTACTCGATTCACCGGGGATGCCACCGCGTACGTGTCGGGACAGTCGCGCAGTTCGCATCCGAGATGAGCCGCGACGTCGCGTTGGAGAGGTCCCTCCGTCCCCAGACGCGACAGGTCGGTCGGTGGGCTTAGCCCCACGACCGCCCGCGGGGCCTCGGGGTGGCCGCTCATCTCGGCCGCCATCAAGAGCCCGAGATGGCCCCCCGCGCTGGAGCCGACGACCCCGATGCTCCGGGGATCGCCGTGGTAGCGAGGAGCGTTCTGTTGGATCCATGCATAGGCGGTCCTGATGTCTCCGACCGGGGTGGGATAGATCGCGTCCCCGCGGGGCGGCGCGAGCCGGTAGTTGGCGACGAAGACGGCGAACCCGCCCTTGGCCAGCTTCCGGGCGGCCCACCGCCAGTCGCTTTTGTCGCCCCGCTTCCACGCCCCTCCGTGGATCACGAGGAGCGAGGGATAGCCCCATCCCTCAGCCGGCCGGTACACATCCAAGGCGAGGGGCCCGCCCTCGGGGACCGAGTAAACGACGTCTTTCACCACTCTGACGGTCGGCTTGGGCTCGGCTTCGCCGCCGAAGCCGAGCGTGAGAGCGGCAACTAGTAGCGAACCTAGCGCTGCAAGGGCACCCGTCCGCCGCGGGCCCGAAGAAGACATGCGGTCGATGTTATCCAGAGGGACGGGGCGCGCCTACCCTCCTTCGGGGCACCCAGGCGGGGGGCCACGGACGGCTATCGTTCCGTGGTCGGCTTGCTCGCTCAGGGGAGTGGGAAAACCCGGGGGGCGATGGGTAGGAACGTAAGGGGGCGGGAGCGCGTCTCTCGTTCTGAGGTGATTCGGATGAGCAGGTTCAAAAGTTCTGGATACGTCACGTTCTTCAGCTTCGCGGGCGTGCTGATCCTGGTCGAGGCGCTGTCTCGATTCATATCTCCAAGCCTCCCCGTCGACCCCGGGAAATGGCCGCGCAAGGAGATAGCCCAGAAGCTCGATCAGATGCGGACGTACGTGAACGACAGGGAAGACATCGACGTCGTCTTCGCCGGCAGCTCGATGATGGCAGGAGGGGTAGATCCGGTCGAGTTCAACGAGGAGTCCGGCCTGCAGTCCTACAACGCGGCGTTCGCGGGGGCCTCCACCAAGACGAGCGTTCTCTGGATCAGGGACGTCATCGAGCCATTGCTGCAGCCGGAAGTCGTGGTGCTCGGTGTTCAGACCCGCGAGCTCAGCGACGACAGCAGCAAGAACAACATCATGAACCGCATCTTCGAGAACTCCCCCGGCTACAAACAGAGCACGGAGAGCGTCGCGAGTCAGGTCGAGGGATCGCTCGAGAGGATCTCCTATTTCCTCCGCTATCGGCGCGCCTTCCGAACGCCGAGCGTCCTCTTCCGCGCCGACGGACGAGAGGCGCTCCAGAACACCGAGGTTCGGCAGGAGATCGGGCCCTGGGGGAGCCGCGCCGACGAGCCCGGCCATTACCGAGTCTCGGAGGCCTTCAAGGAGAACATCTACGAGAAGACGTTCGTGAACCTCGAGATGGGTGGCGAGGAGTATCGCTCGATCGTCACGCTCGCCGAGGCCCTCGAGGAGCGCGACGTGAAGTTGGTAGTCCTCAGCATGCCGGTCACGGATGACTACTGGGACGCGCACGAGGATCCGGAGGGAGACAGGCAGGAGTATAACGTCCTGCTCGACGGACTCGTCGACGAAACCGGCGTGACCGTCATCGACGCCGAGGATGCTTTCACGACGACGGAGGTCTTCCGAGACCCGGTGCACCTCGACATCGAGGGCCGCATCGCTTTCTCCGCGATGCTTGCCGAGCGGTGGGACGGGATCACCGAAGAGAAGCCGACCCGGTTCGCAGTGGAATGTGAGGTCGTGGCCCCGCTCTCCTGCAGCCTCCGCCGCTCCGACGCGATCGCGGCCCGCTAGCCCCGCCCGATCCTGTTCCAGGAACCGGGCCTCCGATGGGAGGATGCGGCTAGAACGTGGCAACACTGGCTCCGCTACTAGATCTGCTTCCGGACGAGCGCGTGCGCTCGATTCTGGAGGCCGGCGCGGTGATCACCGCGCCCGAC
>JBOGXG010000077.1:0-8928 GCA_050694195.1 Actinomycetota bacterium
AAGGTGTACTTCACCTGGGAGGGGGAGGCCGGCGCGCTCGAGGAGGCCGGCGTCGAGGTCGATGCCCAGACGCTCCACCGTGAGGTCGCGCTCAACGAACTCGAGGTCGAGGTGCGGGTACTCGAGCGCCTCCTGGCCGATTCCACCAAGCAACTCACTCGGATACACGAACTCATCGGACAGCAGAAGCTCTTGAAGACGGAAGGAGAGGAGTTGTAGTGGCGGAATACAGGGATCCAGATGTGCTGGTCGAAACGGACTGGCTCGAAGCGAACATCGATGACTCGAGCCTCGCGATCGTCGAGGTCGATGAGGATATCGATGCGTACCAGAAGGGGCACATCCAGAACGCGATCGCGATCAACTGGGCAGATGAGTTGCGCAGCCTGCCCAACCGCGACTTCATCTCGTCGGAGCAGCTCGCGAAGTTGCTCGGCGAGCGCGGCATCTCGAACGACCAGACGATCGTGCTCTACGGCGGCAACAACAATTGGTTCGCGACCTACGCTTACTGGTTGTTCAAGCTCCGCGGGGTACAGAACGTGAAGCTCCTCAACGGGGGCCGCAAGAAGTGGGAGCTCGAGAGCCGGCTGCTGGTCCAGGACGACCCCACCCGTCAGCCGACCACCTTCACGATCGGACCGGAGCAGCCCGACATCCGCATCTTCCGCGACGAGGTGATCGCGCGCGCGAAGGAGGGCGCGGGTGCCTGGGTCGACGTTCGTTCCCCCGAAGAGTTCCGCGGCGAGCTCCTCGCCCCACCGCACCTTCCGCAGGAGCAGGCGCAGATGCCGGGTCACATCCCCGGCTCCGCCAACGTCACGTGGGCTAAGGCCGCCCGCGAGGACGGAACCTTCAAGTCGGCCGACGAACTGATCGCGCTGTACGAGGCGGAGGGGATCACCCCCGACAAGGACGTCGTCACGTACTGCCGGATCGGCGAGCGTTCGTCGCACTCGTGGTTCGTGCTGAAGGAGTTGCTCGGCTACGACAACGTCGTGAACTACGACGGGTCGTGGACCGAGTACGGGAGCCTCGTGGGAGTCCCCATCGAGAAGTGATGCGTCGGGTAGAAGAGGATCGTGGAACGCCGTCCCTCGAGGGCGGCGTTCCTGTAGCGGGGCTGGATCTAGTGTGACCGGATGGCCCCGAGACGGATATCTGCCCCATGAAGGTGACCGCCGTCTGCTTCGGGTCCTTCCGCGACCACCTGCCCCCGGATGTCGAGGGCAACCGCGTCACGTTCGAGCTCGATCGGGGAGCCACCGTGGGTGAGGTCCCCGAACGACTCGGGATCGACAGGCGGCGAGTGCATGCGGTGTTCCTCGACGGGAGGAGCGCCGAGCTTTCCCAAACGCTGTACGAAGGCGCAGAGGTAACCTTGATGCCGCAGTTCACAGGCGGTGAACGCCCGGAAGGAGCGACTGATGGCCGAGCCGAAGACGACTAGGACGACGAAGACCGCAGGCAAGCACAGCCGAAGCCGTGCATCCAAGTCCCCCCAGATGCTGAAGTCGTTCAATCCACAGACCGGCGAGGTCATGGGCGAGATCGCGGCCGCCGCTCCGGCCGAGGTGGCCGACGCGGTCGCGCAGGCGCGGAAGGTCGCCCCGGAATGGGCTGCCATACCGGTGGAGGGCCGAGTGAGGATCCTCCGGGAGATCCGCTATCGCATCTACGAACTGATGGACGAGATCGTCGAAACCGTCGCGGCCGAGACCGGGAAGCCCAAGAGGGAAGCCCTCATCACCGACGTCTTCGGTCCCATATTCATCTTCCAGCAGCACGAGAAAGCAGCCGCGCGCGCCCTCAGGACGCAAAGGATCGGCGGCGCCCTGTCCCTGCTGTGGGGTGTGAAGTCGACGATCGAATGGCGGCCTTTCGGCGTTGTGGGATGCATCACCCCCTGGAACTATCCGATCGCCAACTCGTTCCTCGGGATCACCGCTCCGCTGTTCGCCGGTAACACGATCGTCGTAAAACCCTCGGAGGTCACCCCGGCCTGTGGCGAGCTCCTGCGCAAGATCCTCGATCCGCTGCCTTCCGGTGTGGCGACCATCGTTCAAGGCGGCGGAGATGTCGGCGCCGCGTTGGTGGACGTGCCCGTCGACAAGATCTCTTTCATCGGTTCACCGCCGACCGGTCGAAAGATCTGTGAGGCTGCGGCGAAACATCTGACACCCGTCGTTATGGAGCTCGGCGGCAAGGACGCGGCGATCGTCCTTGAGGACGCCGATATCGAGAGCGCATCGGCCGGCTTGTTGTGGGGCTCCTTCTTCAACTCCGGCCAGACGTGCTTGTCAGTCGAACGCATCTACGTGGTCGACGAGGTTGCGGATCGGTTCAAGGACCAACTCCTCGGCAAGCTCGCGAAGGTCGAGCAGGACGACAGCGGCTCGCTCACCTTCTCGAAGCAGTTGGAGATCGTGCAGGACCAGGTGACGGACGCCGTCGAGAAGGGCGCGACCTTGCTGGCCGGCGGACCGGACGCGGGTCCGCGCAACGAGAACGGGACGCTTTTCTTCGCGCCGACGGTGATCGAGAACGTGAACGACGAGATGAAGGTTCTGAAAGAGGAAACGTTCGGTCCGGTCGTCACGATCACGAGGGTGCGGGACGAGGAAGAGGCGATCCGGCGCGCCAATACCGACGCCGTCAACCTCACCGCGTCCGTATGGACGGGCAGCAAACACCGTGCTCAAGCCGTCGCCGAGCGTCTCATCGCGGGAGGGGTGACGTCCAATGAGCACGGCACCCTGCCGGGCTCCGCGTGGGGGCCGTGGGGAGGCTACGGCGAATCCGGCTTCGGTCGGCTGAACGGAGTGCTGGGCATCCGGGAGTTCGCGGTTCCCACCCACGTGTCGCACAGCCTGGCTCCGAAGACGAAGAAGCTGTGGTGGTTCCCGTACGACGACGACACCGAGGCTGCATGGCGCGGCCTCGCCGGCGTCTTCGGCGAGAGGGAACTGCCGGCGAAGGTCGGTCACGTCAAGGACGTGGTCGCCGCGTACGGGAAGGCGCTGAAGAACAAGCTCTGAACCCGCAAACGCAAACTTCTCCTGTATCTCTTGACCACGTCAAAGGATGTAGGAGAAGTTGGGCCGGCCCTTAGGGCGGGGGGTCGGGGAGTTCCAGGTGTCGCGTTTCTATGCCGGCGAGCGACTTCCCCACCAGGGCCGGGACGTCGAGGGATGACTCCGCCTCCTCTGCCTCCCAGGACTTGGCCCTTATGGCGGGGGAGCGCGGCTCGAAGAGGACGCAGCAGTCCTGGTACTTGCGCGTCGAGATGTCGTACGTCCCGAGGTGTTGGGCGTCTTCGATGATCTCCTGCTTCGTCATCCCGACCAGCGGTCGTATCACCTGTACGCCCGATACCGCCGCGTCGACGGTGGTGATGTTCTCGATCGTTTGCGAGGCGACCTGCCCGAGTGCGTCTCCGGTGACGATCGCTTTGGCACCGCGCTGCAGCGCCAGTTCCGCGGCGATCCGGAACATGGTCCTTCGGTACAGGATGACGCGCAGGCTCGAGGGGGCATGTGTCACGATCTCGCGCTGCGCGTCGCCGAGCGGCACGAGGTGGAGGGTGACCTCGGGATGGAAATCGGTGAGCTTCTCGGCCAGGTCGGTTGCCTGACGCACCGAGGACGGATCGGTGAACGGTTGACCGTGGAAATGGAGCAGTTCGATGGATGCTCCGCGTCTCCACATCCTCCACGCCGCCACCGGCGAGTCGATCCCGCCCGATAGGAGGGCGATCATCTTCCCCGAGACGCCGGCGGGAAGTCCGCCGGTCCCCTCGATCCGTCGGCGGTACACGATCCCCGTCCCGCCGAACAGTTCCACCCATGCAGTGGCGTCCGCGTGCTTCAGGTCGACGAGGCCGCCGGTGGCCTGCTGGATCTTGCGACCGACTGTCTCGTGGATCTGCTGGGACGTCTGCTCGAAGCTCGAATGCGTTCGCCGCGCCCGCACGCGGAACGAGCCGAACGGTTCATCGGTCATGAACGAGAGCGCCGTGTCACCGATCGCGTCCATGTCGGGCTCGACCCTCCGGCCCACCCCCACGTAGGCAATACCGTAGAGCCGAGCCACGCGTTCCGCGGCGACATCGGGGAGCCCGACGGGCTCGAAGTCCACCATGATGCGGCCGAACCCCCGACGGATGTTCGTGTAGCCGGTCCGGCGCATTGCTCGCTTCATCGTGCGCGTGAGGATCTGCTCGAAGTAATCCTTGTTCTTGCCCTTGAGACCGAGCTCGTGATGGTGCGCGACGAGTGCGTCCTTCATAGGGACCACATCAGTCCGCGTCTTCGAACCCCACCGAGAAGAGAGCTTCGACGTCATGGCGAGAGAAGACCTTGAAAGCCACGAGGGTCTGGGTCCTCACGATCGTCGGTATGCGCGCGATCCCCTCCGAGACGACGCGTGCGAGGTCGTCGTGGGTACGCACGCGCACCATGATGACCAGGTCGTAGTCCCCGGCCACCGAGTAGACCTCCGACACCTCGGGGATATCGGCGACCTGCTGGGCGGTCTCAGGGATCTGGTGGACATCACAAACCGCTAGGACCACGGTCGTAACCATGCCCCGACCTTAATCGAGAAGTAGCTGCAGAGTTAGATGGTCACCATGTCCCGGAGCTTGCCGGGAGTGGAGGGATGGCGCAGCTTCGATAGTGCCTTCGCCTCGATCTGACGGATCCGCTCACGAGTGAGGTTGAACTCTTTGCCCACCTCTTCGAGCGTGCGCGGCTCCCCGGTCACGAGACCGAAACGAAGCGCGAGCACCTTGCGCTCGCGATCGGAGAGCGAGCCCAGCATGTCCCAAAGATCCTCCTGGCGCAGCGCCACCGCCGCGGCCTGGAACGGACCCTCGACATCTTCGTCCTCGATGAAGTCACCCAACTCGGCATCCTCGTCACCCACGGGCTCATGGAGGGACACCGGCTCCGGCAGCACCCGGAACGCCTCGCGGACCTTCTCCGGGGACAGGTCGGAACCCTCGGCGATCTCCTCGATCGTGGGCTCGCGGCCCAGCTTCTCGAGCAGCTCGGATTGCACCTTCCGGACTCGGTAGAGCGTCTCCACCATGTGGACCGGGATCCGGATCGTGCGCGCCTTATCGGCGATCGCGCGAGTTATCGCCTGCCGGATCCACCACGTCGCGTAGGTCGAGAACTTGAACCCGCGCTGGTAATCGAACTTCTCGACGGCCCGCATGAGGCCGAGGTTGCCTTCCTGGATCAGATCGAGGAGCGGCAGGCCGGCCGCGGAGTACTTCTTGGCGATCGAAACGACGAGCCGGAGGTTGGATTGGATGAAGCGGCGCTTCGCGGCGCGGCCTTGGCGGGCGGCCATGTTCAGTTCGACGCGCTGCTTGTCGCCCAGCTTCTTCGCCTTGTCCAGCTTCTCCTGGGCCTTCTCGCCTTCCTCGATTGCCCGCGCGAGCTCGACCTCCTGCACGTCGGTAAGCAGCGGGTACTGCCCGATCTCGCGCAGGTACTGCCGCACGAGATCCTCGTGGGCGGCCTCCTCCCTATTCGATTCATAAGGGCGCGTTACCTGGGCCATCGTTCAACCTCTTTCTCTTATGGATTCGCCTCTTGCCGCGGGCCCCGGCGCTGGGGCCTCGACCCTCCTCGGCTCCCGGCTTTCATCTCCCAGGTGGGGGCGCAGCCCCGTAGCCTCTTGGAGGAAGTCTTCAGGATCCGATGTAAGTGCTTCAGGAGTGTTCCCCATATCGTACGGGAATACCTGCCGGAAGAAAAGGCAGGAATCCTTGTGCTTCGGAGACAAGAACGTCCCGGTCCGAACCCCTATTCCCGGCCCCCTCGACGCCGGAAGATGGTTCTTCGCCGACAAAAGCGTGCCCCTCTGCCGATCGACGACGCGGTCTCCCGACCGCCTCAGGAAAGTAGGGGTTGAGGACGCGGTGGCGAACCCTCTTCTAGGGACAATCACGACACTAGGGGACACCGATGAAGAGATCCATGATCGTAGGGGTAGTACTCGCGCTCGCCGTGGCTTCGTTCGCGGCGCCGGCCACGGCCAAGAAGAAGAAGGCCAAGCCCGTAGCTACGACACTCTTCCTTCATGGGAACGCACCGGTCGGGGACGGTGTCGAGGTGGCGAGCAACGTGGTCGACGGCACGGTTATGACGATGGATACCACCGAGCCTACCCAGCCCGTGCCCAGCTCGATGAGCTATTCCGCCCCCGTCGGGAACCCGGAGTGCACCGGGAATCCCTTCTTCCCCTCCTGGGAGGGGAAGCTCACCGGGAAGGTGGTGGGCGACGTGAAGCTCATCGCCCACCTGGGAAGTGCCCCCGGGACCGCGATCGCCCGTCTCTGGACCGACGTTCCATTCGCCTCTTGCACCAGTGAGACCGCGGGCGTCGACGCCTTCGTCGAGCCCGTGGCCGAGGTCGAGGTCGAGGTCCCTGCCGGTCACAGCGAGCTCGAGATCGTGTTCGAGGACATCAACGTCAAGGTCGCCGCGAACATGATCGTCGAGCTGCATCAGACCTCGCTGGCCAATCAGGGCCGCATCTTCTACGACTCGCCGGACTTCGCCAGCCACCTCGAGTTCGGCTGCGTTCCGGCCTCCGGCAAGACCTGTGCGACGTCCTAGAACCAGACCGATCGGGAAGGAGCTTCGGCCGTGAAGAAGGCGTTAGTAGTGGCTCTCGTTCTGGGCTTGGTGGCCGGCGCCATGTCGGCCCCAGCAACCGCGAAGAAGAAAAAGAAGAAGCCCAAGAAGATCGAGCGGGTTGTCGAGGTCGAATATCAGGGACCGGGCGTTGGGATCAGTACGCCCGGGGCATCGGTCGGGTACTGCTATCAGTACCCCGTGAGCGACACGTGCCTCACGGTTATCCCCGAGAAGGGCGAGAAGTACATCAAGATCGAGGTCGCCGACGCCTCTGGTACCGCCGTGGCAGGGTTCATCTCGCAGGGTGATCTCGATGGAGACGGGATCGGCGATCTCTATGGCGAGTTCTGCGGTGCCCACATGGAACCCGTTCAACTCGAGGTCGCCGGAGGGGCTTTCGATCTAAGCCTCTACGACGGGGTCTGCGGAACGGGCCCGTCCGTGATGACGTCGGGGACGATCAAGATCACGCTGTCGAGCCATCCCTAAGCGTTTTGCCCCGGTTCAGGCGTGAAGGAGTGGGCCTCTAGTCGGAGAACCCTCCCCCCATCATCACCAACCGGGGAGGAACGATGAAGAAGGCTCTGATCTTTGCACTCGTGATCGGACTCATCGCGGGCGCGATGGCCGCACCTGCAACTGCTAAGAAGAAGAAAAAGAAGAAGAAGCCCGTCCGCATCGAACGAGTCGTGGATTTCACCTACGTCTGTCCGTGCCCCGGCGTTCTTCAGCTTGGGTCGGCGACGGGTGGCGACCCCAATCTCGGCGGCGGCAGCATACCGACCGGAGCCGAAGACCGCTACGTCACGGGGGTGGCCACGGACCAGAGCGGCCAGGCCGTTGAGGTAAGCGTTCAAGGTGACACGAATGGTGATGGGCTGAACGATCCGATCGGCGATTTCTGCGGAGAAACCACCGAGCCCATCGAGATCCCCGCCGGAACATCGTTGAACATCTTCATCAACGGCGCCGGCGTCTGTGCAGATGGTGCCACTCCGGCGGTAGGGGCCGGCGGCACCGTCGTTTTCACCTTCTCGAATCTTCCGTAACGAACGATCCATAGGTAAGCGGGCAGAAGGGCCGGGCCGAGAGGTCCGGCCCTTTACTCATGGGGTCGGAAGGACTCCGGCGATCGTGGGAGAACCTTCGAGGAGGGACGCCAAGCACACGGAGGTAAGAACGATGAAGAAAGCTTTGATCTTTGCTCTGGTCATCGGACTCATCGCGGGCGCGATGGCCGCACCCGCGACTGCTAAGAAGAAGAAAAAGAAGAAGAAGCCGGTGAAGGTCGAGCGGACGGTAAGCGGCACCTATCAGGCCCCCACGCTCGTGATCGCCGGGCAGTGCGCACAGACCGACGCTATCGGCTGCGTCCCGTTCACGGCCGCGTCGACCGAGAAGTACATGTCGGTAACGATCACCGATTCGTCCGGCCTTCCCGTATCCGCTTCGATACAGCAGGACACGAACGGGGATGGTCAGGAGGACATCACCGTTGCTTCCTTCTGCGGCGCGACGACGGAGCCGGTTCCGGTCGATCCGACCTATCCGCTCGACGTTTGGGTCGACAACATCCCGAACCCCGATTGCCCGGGAGCACTCGCGACGCAGGGCACGGTAGACGTCATCCTTTCGAACCTTCCCTAACCACTTGTTCTGTGTAGAGGCGGGCTCCAAGGGGGCCCGCCTCCACCGCGTGCGGCGCGGGTGGCAGGAATCGCCGGTTCGGGGCCGAACTAAGAACCGAAGACGGACGAACACGGAGGAGAAAGATGAAGAAGGCTCTGATCTTCGCCTTGGTGATCGGACTGGTTGCCGGCGCTCTGTCGATGCCTGCGACCGCCAAGAAGAAGAAGAAGAAGAGGAAGAAGCCGGCGAGGATCGAGCGAGTCATCGAGACGCGCTACGAGTTCCCATCCGGCATAGGTACTTCCGGAGCCGGCGCCTGCAACGGCTGTCCCGCGGTTCCCAGCGGACCCGGTGAGAGGTATGCGATGGTGGAGGTCACGGACGACAACCTTCCGATCGGCGCCGTCGAGCTCAGTTGGGACACCGACGGCGATGGGATCAACGACACCGGCGTCAACATCTGTGGCGCGACCGAATCGCCGGTCGAAGTCCCGGAGTCGACAGCGATAACCGCGTTCCCCTTCATCGTGAACGGACCGGAGTGTCCGGGCGGCGGGGCCACCTCGGGGACCATCAAGATCACTTACTCCAACAAGCCCTAGGGGCTAGATAAGCGGACGGAAGTAACGAGAGGCCGGGTCGAAAG
>JBOGXG010000078.1:0-2107 GCA_050694195.1 Actinomycetota bacterium
TGAAGCGCCCCGGTTCTTGTAGAGGCCAAGACACTTGGAAAGGATGGTGTCATGGCCAAACCACGGAGGTACCCGCAAGAGCTGCGTGAGCGCGCGGTTCGGATGGTTGCAGAGATCGGAGAACGGGGAGCGATCGGCCGGGTCGCACAGCAATTGGGGATCAGCCGCGAGACCCTGAGGCACTGGGTCCGCCAAGCCGAGACCGACGGCGGCCTGCGTCCGGGAACGACCACCGAGCAGTTCGAAGAGATCAAGAAGCTGCGCAAAGAGAACGCGGAGCTGCGCCGAGCCAACGAGATCCTTCGCTCTGCGAGCGCTTTTTTCGCACGCGAGCTCGACCCACGTCCGCCGAGATGACCGCCTACATCACCTCCGAAGAGGGCGCTCGTTTCGGGGTCGAGCCGATCTGCCGGACGCTCGGCTGGAACGTCTCCACCTATTACGCGGCCAGGTCGCGGCTGCCGTCGCGCCGCGCCGTCTCCGATGAACATCTGACGCGTGAGATCGAACGGGTCTACAACGCCAACTACAAGGTCTACGGCGCTCGCAAGGTCTACCGGGCCCTCAACCGAGAGCATGTCCGCATCGCCAAATGCACGACCGAACGTCTCATGCGCCAAGCGGGCCTCAAAGGCGCTCGGCGTGGGCGTCCCAAGCGCACCACCAAGCCCGATCCCAAGGCGGCCCGTCCCGCCGACCTCGTCGATCGCAACTTCACCGCGACCAGGCCGAACCAGCTATGGGTCGCCGATCTGACGTGGGTCCGGACGTGGGCCGGTTTCGCCTACGTGAGCTTCGTGATCGACTGCTTCTCGCGATTCTTTGTTGGTTGGTCGATCGCCACACATCTGCGCACAGATCTCCCCCTCGACGCGCTCGAGATGGCGATCTGGAGACGCGACACCGATCTGTCGGGATTGATCCATCATTCGGATGCCGGCAGTCAATTCGTCAGCATTCGTTACACCGAGCGATTGGCCGAAGCCGGCATCGCACCCTCGGTCGGATCTGTTGGCGACTCCTACGATAACGCGCTCGCGGAAAGCGGCATCGGACTCTTCAAGAGTGAGCTGATCTATCGGCAAGGCCCCTGGCGACGTCCGGAAGACGTCGAGCTCGGCACTCTTACCTACATCGACTGGTTCAACAACACGCGTCTCCATGAAGAGCTCGGCTACGTTCCACCGGCAGAGTTCGAGCAGTCTTACTACGATGGGCTGAAGGATGGACTCCAGGAGAAGTTGCCTCTATGAAAGTCGGGGCGCTTCAGTCTGGCAAGGAGACATCCACCAGTATTTCACGGCTCCTGCCAGCATCCAAAATAGCGTTCCAATGGGTAGTCACCCAAGCAAAGGGGTCAGCCAATAGGAGATCAAAACGGTGCCCATTTCTGAGAATGACGTTGAATTCAATTTCGCTTGGATCAGTTACCTGCTTCAGGCCAACGGCCGCTATGTTTTCTCTAACCTGCACGATCTCAAGGGTCTCGGCGAGCACAGACTCACGAAGAAAGAAGTCGTACAGAAGACCGGCTACGCCTAAGGAAATCGCGATGCTGGCGAGAGTGCTCAACAAGACCGTCCAGGCCCCGGGGCTCATCCTGGCAGACTGCCCGAGAAGGCCAAGTCCCACCAACACAGTTGCGGCTGCTACAACACGAACCACGAGCCTTGAGTACCTAAGCTGCGTCGGGCCGCCGATATTCGAAGCCATCAGGTCATCTTGCCAGAAACACCATCGCATCTCATTCCGAATGAGATGATGACTTGGCTAGAAAATGAGTTCTACGCACGTTCTAATCTCGACCTTCGCCGTTTCCCGCGCCCGACAATTAGGAATCGTGTCCGAAAACCATCCTGAGGCGACCTCTTACGAGATTAGCGAGCCCCATGTCGTCGCAATTAGACCGGCCACGAAGAGGAGGACTCCTAACGCATCTCGTTTTGCCCCAGCTGCGGCTTCCTGCAGACCCTCCGTTCGAATCCTTTCCTCAAGGTGGCTTCTGGCCACGGCCTCTCGCTGAGCGACGTTGTCCAGCTGTTTCCTCGCATCCTCGAGTTTGCCTTCAAGTTCTCTCAGCTGCCGCTGCTGGGCAATCAGCATGTCC
>JBOGXG010000079.1:0-11417 GCA_050694195.1 Actinomycetota bacterium
CCGGTCCTGAAGGCGATGTCCGACGCGGCCACGCCACAGGGTTCCGTCGCCGTGGCGGGCATCCCGTCGGTGGGGATCGCCGACGTCGCCGGCCCCCTCGATCTCGTGCTCGTCCTCGCCGCGGTGAGGGACCCCGGGAACGCCGGCACTCTCGTCCGCTCCGCGGTCGCCGCCGGTGCGGGTGCCGTCGTCTTCACCGACGAGAGCGTCGATCCCTTCGGACCCAAGACGGTTCGCGCGAGCGCGGGGACCATCTTCCTCGTACCCGTCGTCCCGGCCCCCTCCCTCGCCGCGGTCGTCGAGGAGCTCCACGACCGCGGCCTCACCGTTCTCGGTGCCTCGGCCTCGGCCCCCAGAGCGGCGCAGGAGACGGATCTGACCGACCCCGTTGCTCTCGTGCTCGGGAACGAGGCCTGGGGGATACCAGCCGTTTCGAGGCACCTCCTCGACGGTGAGGTAGGGATCGCGATGCCGGGGCCGGCCGAGTCGCTCAACGTCGGCATGGCGGGGTCGATCCTGTTGTTCGAGGCGGTTCGCCAACGACGATTAGAGTCAGCGTCCGATGCCTGAGACACGCTTCGCCGACATGATCTCGAAGATCGCCCACGAGCTTCGTTCTCCGCTGACCTCGGTGAAGGGATTCTCGTCGACGTTGCTGGGACGCTGGGAGCGCTTCTCGGACGAGCAACGCTACGAACTCGTCGAGGCGATCCACGCAGACGCGGAACGGATGGGCCGCATCGTCTCTGAGGTCCTCGACCTCGCCCGGCTCGAGGCGGATCGGTTGGAACTCCGTCGAACGCAGGTCCAGATCGATGCGCTGACGTCGAAGGCGGTCCAGCATGTGGGGCGGCTTCCCGGGGCAGAGCGCGTCGTGACGGACGTTCCCGAGGGGCTCTCGGCTTTCGTCGACGGCGATCGCATCCTCCACGTACTGACGAACCTCGTAGAGAACGCGGTGAAGTTCTCCGATGAGGGAACGATCCTCGTCCGCGGTGCCGCGACGGAGGGGGACGTCGAGGTGGCGGTTACGGACGAGGGCGTCGGCATCGAGGCGGAGCGTCTCCCCGACATCTTCTCGGGACCGGGACCTACGGGCCAGAAGGCGACACCGCTCGGCACAGGTCTGGGCCTTTACCTCTCGCGTCGACTGGTGGAGGCGCACGGCGGCACGCTGGAGGTCGACAGCACCGAGGGCAAGGGATCGACCTTCGTCATGAGGGTGCCCCTCGGAGCGACCTAGAGTGGATACCGCGGAACTGAGGCGCCGGTTCTCAGAGGTACGGGCCGAGGGCCTGGAGAGGATCGCACAGGCCACCGATCTGGCTTCTCTCGATGACGCGCGCGTGCGCGTCCTGGGACGCAAGGGTCCGTTGTCCGAGGCACGATCGGGTCTCCGCGACGTTCCCTCCGAGGAGCGCGCCGCGATGGGCCAACTCGCGAACGAGGTGCAGTCCGATCTAGAGCGCGCTCTCGACGAGAAGCGCACCGCGTTCGAGGCGGTGGAGACGAAGGCGCGGTGGGAGCGCGAGCGGATAGACGTCACGCTTCCGCCACCCGAGATCAGGCGGGGCTACATGCATCTCCTCACTCAGACGCTGTGGGAGATCGTCGATATCTTCATCGGGCTCGGCTACAAGGTCGTCGAGGGTCCCGAGGTGGAGTTCTCCAAGCTGAACTTCGACGCGCTGAACACACCTTACGAACACCCCTCCCGGTCCCCGCAGGACACTTTCTTCGTCGCCGGCACCGATGAGGAGATCTGCCTTCGCACGCAGACCTCACCCGTTCAGATCCGTGTGATGGAGTCCAAGCAACCTCCGATCTACGGGGTCTTCCCCGGCCGCGTCTATCGGCGCGATGACCTGGACGCGACGCATACCGCGCAGTTCTTCCAGATGGAGGCCCTCGCGGTCGACGAGGGCATCACGATGGGCGACCTCAAGGGGACGCTCGAGATCTTCGCTCATCAACTCTTCGGGGGGGATCTTCAGGTGAGATTGCGCCCGCATTTCTTCCCCTTCACGGAACCGTCCGCCGAGATGGATGTTGAGTGCTTCGTATGCCGCGGGGCCGGGTGCCGCACCTGCAAGGGTGAAGGCTGGATCGAGATCCTCGGCTGCGGGATGGTGCATCCCAAGTTGTTCGAGTGGGTGGGATACGACGCCGAGCGGTTCACGGGTTTCGCGTTCGGCATGGGCATCGAGCGGATCACGGCGCTCGCTCACGGCATCCCCGACATCCGGGTTCTGTACGACAACGATCTAAGGGTCGCGTCGCAATTCGGGGGGCTCAGGTGAGGGTCAGTCTCAGCTGGTTGAACGAATACGTCGATGTCGACATGGCTCCGGACGACCTCGCTCATCGGCTCAACATGTCCGGAACGAAGGTCGAGGCGATCCACCGCCCCGGGGCAGACATCGAGGGCGTGATCGTGGCGGAGGTCCTCAACATCGAGCCCCATCCCAACGCCGACAACCTCTCCATGGTCGAGGTGAAGGTCCACGGGGACGAGACACAGCGGGTCGTCTGCGGGGCACGAAACTTCAGCATCGGCGACAGGGTCCCGCTCGCCCGGGTCGGCTCGAAGCTGCCCGGGATGGCCATCACCGAGCGCAAGATCCGGGGCGAGATCAGCCGGGGGATGCTGTGCTCCGGTTCGGAGCTCGGCGTCTCCAAGGATCACTCGGGGATCCTCGTGCTCTCTCCCGAGGCTCCCGTGGGGGCCGACGTGGTGGCGCTACTCGGTCTCGACGACACGATCTTCGAGTTGGAGGTGACGCCGAACCGGCCCGACTGCATGGGGATGATAGGCGTCGCCCGCGAGGTCGCCGCCGTTTACAAGAAGGAGCTCAGGATCCCCGAGGCGGGGCTTGAGGCCGACGATGTCGAGTGTCCGGTAGGCATAGAGATAGACGATCCGGTGGGGTGCCCCCGCTACCTCGCTCGTTACCTGGAGGACGTGAAGATCGTGCCGTCGCCGTCGTGGATGGCCACGCGGCTGCTGTCTGCCGGCGTTCGACCGATCTCCAACATCGTCGACGCGACCAATTACGTGCTGCTCGAAACGGGGCAACCGCTTCACGCTTTCGACGCGACCAAGGTGGCAGACAGGAAGATCGTCGTGAGGCGCGCTCGAGCGGGGGAGAGACTGACGACGCTCGACGGGATCGAGAGGGAGCTCGATGGCACGGACCTCTTGATCGCCGATCCCTCGCGCGCTCTCGCTCTCGCGGGGATCATGGGCGGCGAGGACTCCGAGGTGACCGACACGACGACCTCGATAATCCTCGAGGCCGCCGCCTTCGATAAGGCATCGATCTCGTTCTCCAGCAGGAGGCACAACCTGCGCTCCGAGGCATCGGCGCGGTTCGAGCGCGGTTCCAACCCCGACGCCTTGCCGTACGCCGCGGCGCGGGCGGCGAGGTTCATGAAGGAAACGGGGGGCGGCAAGGTGTCTCGACGCGAGCCCGACTCGTACCCGGTCGTGAAGGAACGCCCTCGGGTCACGTTGAGGCCCGATCGGACAACTAAGCTGCTCGGCTATCCGATCCCGATCGAACGGCAACGGGAACAGCTCGCGGCTTTGAAGCTTCCCGCCGAGATCGTCGGCGGCGTCATCGAGGTCGAGGTCCCCGGCTTCCGTCTCGATCTGCGGATCGAAGAGGACCTGATCGAGGAGGTCGGCCGGCTCGAGGGGTTCGAGGGCCTTCCGTCGACGATCCCACCGGCGCACGGAGGATCGCTCGACGCTCGCCAGAGCACGGAGCGCACGTTGAGGCGCGTCCTCGTCGGACTCGGCGTGACGGAGGCGTGGACGAGTTCGTTCCTGGCACCGGCAGATCTCGACGCGTTGGAGCTTGGGTCCGACCATCCGGCGCGACGGCTGGTGGAGCTGATGAACCCGATGACGGAGTACGAGACCGCCCTGAGGAGCACGCTCCTCCCCGGCCTCCTTCGCTCCGCCGCACGGAACGTCGCGCACCATGCTCAAGGCGTTGCACTCTTCGAGATAGCGCGGGTCTACGAGCCCGCCGACGAGCTGGCCAACGAGGAACTCGTCCTCGCCGCCGTGATGACGGGGGACCGGGACCCCGCGTCGTGGGCCGGAGCGGCGAAGCCGTGGGATTTCTTCGCGGTGAAGGGCGTTTTGGAAGCCGCCCTCGCCACCGTGAGGGTTTCCGATCTCCGATACGCACCCGCGCACGGTGCCCCGTTCCACCCCTCCCGAGGAGCCCGGGTGGCGGTGGGTGATTCCGTGATCGGCGTCCTCGGCGAACTGCATCCCGACGTATGCGAACGGTTCGACATCCCCGAGGGAAGCATCGCGCTCGAGGTAGCGCTCGCCCCGATCTTGGCGAGCATCCCGGAGCGCGCCAAGGCGCAGGAGATCTCCCGGTTCCCAAGCGTGTTCATGGACCTCGCCGTCATCGTGGATGAAGACGTTGCGGCCGGGGACGTGGAGGACATACTTCGGACCGGTGGTGCACCGGAGGTCGTGGGGGTTCGATTATTCGACCACTACCGTGGGGAGCAGATCCCCGCAGGCAAGAAGAGTCTCGCCTTCGCGCTGGAACTGCACGATCTGGCTCGGACGTTGACCGACGAGGACGCCGGGCGTGTGCGGGATCGACTGGTGGTGACGCTGGCGGAGCGGGTGGGGGGCGAACTGCGTGCTTGATTCGCGGGACTTCCTCAGCCTCGTAGATCTGACCCCGGTCGACCTCGACGCGGTCCTCGATAGGGCGCGTCGTGCGAAGGAGGATCCCGATATCTTCTCGACCGCACTGAAGGGCAAGCAGGTCGCGCTCATCTTCGAGAAACCGTCCACGAGAACGCGCGTCTCCTTCGAGGCGGCCGTGACCTCGCAAGGGGGGCATGCGATCGTGCTTCGTAGCGACGAGTTGCAACTCGGGCGCGGTGAGACGATCGAGGACACCGGCCGTGTGCTATCGCGCTACGTCGACGCCATAGTGGTACGCACCTTCGGACAAGACAGGCTGGAGCGTCTCGCGGAGGCGGCCTCCGTACCCGTCGTCAACGCCCTCAGCGATCTCGAGCACCCGTGCCAGGCGGTCGCCGACCTGCAGACGATCCTGGAGAAGCACGGTCGTCTCCAGGGGATCGTCTTGGCGTACGTCGGCGACGGCAACAACGTCGCGCATGCGTTGATGCTCGGGGGAGCGATGATGGGGATGGAGGTTCGCATCGCGGCCCCCGCGTCCTACGAGCCGTTCCCGCGGGTGGTCGACCAGTGCATGCAGATCGGTAGGGATACCGGCGGCTCCGTCACGGTCACGAACGACCCCCGTATCGTGGCGAAAGGGGCTCACGTCCTCTACACCGATGTATGGACGAGCATGGGTCAGGAAGCCGAGAACGCCGAGCGCAGGCGTGCGTTCGCGGAGTTCCAGGTGAACCGTGACCTGGTCGAGCTCGCCACGAAGGACGTGATCATCATGCATTGCCTTCCCGCTCATCGAGGGGAAGAGATCACCGCCGCGGCGATCGACGGTCCCCGCTCGGTCGTGTGGGACGAGGCCGAGAACCGGCTGCACTCTCAGAAGGCGCTGCTGACATACCTCCTTCAGTAGTGGGCCGCCGCAGGATCACGAAGACTTTCTACGCGCGGGATGCGGTGACCGTGGCCCGGGACCTCATCGGGTGCGTTCTTGTACACGATGCCGCCGAGGGCCTCACCGCGGTTCGGCTGGTGGAGACCGAGGCGTACCGGGGGCAGATCGATCCCGGCTCGCACGGGTACCGGGGGCCCACGCCTCGGACGGAGGTGATGTACGGGCCCCCGGGGAGGGTGTACGTGTACTTCACCTACGGGATGCACTGGTGCGCGAACATCGTCTGCGCGACCGAGGGCGTCTGCGAAGCGGTCCTCCTCCGCGCCGGCGAACCAGTTGCCGGGCTCGAGTTGATGCGGGCGCGCCGCTCGACGGTGACGGACGACAGGCTGATCGCGGCGGGACCGGCCCGGCTCGCGCAGGCGCTCGGGATGGGTAAGGAGCACAACGGGGCGACCCTCCTGCGCGGCGGCGAGTTCTGGTGCTACGAGGATGCCGTCACGTCCGATCACCGGGCCGCCGAGATCGCACAGACGGTCCGCATCGGGCTCGGCGCCGGCAAAGGCGATGACATCCCCTGGAGATTCGTGGTGCCGGGCCACCCCCACGCCAGCCGGCGCAGATTCTGAATCTGCGGAAGGATCCGGGGCTAGGGGTTCACCCAGATCGTGACCGTGGAGCCGCGGTCGGCTCCGGTCCCCGAGGCGGGCGATTGTTTCCACACGCGGCCGCTCCGTTTCTTTGCCTGGCCCTGCGCGCCCTCTTTCTCGACCACCGTGGCGACCTCGTAGCCGGCGCCCCGCAGTTTCGATTCCGCCTCCGCGCGCATCAGACCCAGCACGTTCGGCACCGTGGCCGAGCCGCCGCCTCCTCCGGTGGAGATCGAGAGCGTCACCGTCGAGCCCGGTGTGGCGAGCTGTCCGCCGCCGGGGCTCTGTGCGTAGACGCGGCCCGGCGCGACGTCCGACGGGCCCTCGACGATCGTGACCTCGAAGCCGGCGTCCTCGACGATCCGGACCGCGTCGTCCTCCGGGAAGCCCGTCACGTCGGGGATCTCGACCTCGTCGCCGGCCGCGCATTGTTCCGTGGGCTCGGTCCCACGCGCGTACTGGGCCTCGACGCGGTGCTTCGGCGGCGTGCTCTCGGTGGCGAGGCAGTAGGTGCGATCGTCGATCGTCACCGTCACGGTCCCGCCCACGCTCGAGAACGAGGCGACGGGAACGTCGGCCAGCGCGGCGGTCATGAACGTCTGCCAGATGTCTGCCGGCCACGAGCCACCGGTGACCTGGATCCGGGTCGGCCTGCAGAGGGCGACGAAACAACTCGTTTTCATCTCGATCTGGCCCTCGGGATAGCCCACCCAGACCGAGGCGACGTAATTCGGCGTGTAACCGACGAACCAGGCGTCCCTGTACTCCTGAGCGGTCCCCGTCTTGCCCGCCGCGGGCCGGCCGATCTGGGCCCCCGTTCCCGTCCCGCGGATCATGACCTGCTCCAAAGCGGTCGTCGTCAGGTAGGCGACACCGGGCTCGAGGACCTGGCGGCTCTCGGACCTGTCCTGATAGATCGTCCGTCCGGTCTTGTCGACGATCTTCGTGATCGCCACCGGAGGATGGTGCTCGCCGTACGTGGCGAGCGTTCCGTAGGCGGATGCCATGTCGAGAGGATTGATCGAGTTCGTCCCGAGCGGAGCCGACGCCACCGGGAGCAGGGGGGTGCGGATACCCATCTCGGCGGCCGTCTCGACCACGTCCTCCACGCCGACCTCCTGGCCGAGCAGCGCGTAGACGATGTTCACGCTGTTGACCGTCGCCTCGAGGAGCGAAACCTTCCCGAAGGAGCTCCCCTCATAGTTCTGCACGACGTAGTCGGCCCCGTTGTCCGCGCCGGGGATCGTTATCTGCGAACCGGCCGCGTCGAAGACCTTGGAGAGAGGGATGCCTTCATCGATGGCGGCGGCGAGCGCGAAGGGCTTGAAGGCGGAACCGGCCTGCCGTCCGGCACCGGGCCCCGGTGCCGGCGTGTAGGGCTTCTTGCAGTTGCCTTTCTTGTTGCGCTCGCAGTCTAGGTTCGGCTCGATGACGGTGGCGAGGTTGAGCTTGGCGAAGCGGTCTTCCTTCCTCCTAGCGAAGAAGTCGCGGCCCCCGACCATCGCCTTGATGTATCCGTTCCTCGGATCGATCCCGACCACCGAGGCATGGGGGTCGCTGCCGTTGACAAGGATGGCATCCACCGCGCGCTCGGCCGCAGCCTGATCCTCGAGGTCCACGGTCGTGTAGATGCGGAGCCCTCCTTGGAACATCTGCTGCTCTCGTTGCTCGGGGTCCTTGCCGACGGCTTTGAAGCGCGGGTCGGACTTGATCAAGCGCCGCACGTAGTCCACGAAGTAGGGGGCCGGATATTCATCCCGTATCCCGCCGAGCTCGAGTTGCAGATCCTTCTTCCTGGCGCGCTCCGCTTGCAGGGCATCGATGTACCCCAGCTCCTCCATCTTCGAGATGACGAGGTTGCGGCGCTTCTTAGCCGCCTTCTTCCGATCGATCGGGTCGTAGCTTTCGGGCGACCGGATCACGCCGGCGAGCAGCGCGCCCTGGGAGAGCGTCAACCGCGACGCGCCCTTGTCGAAGAAGGTCTTGGCCGCCGCCTGAACGCCGTAAGCACCTTCACCGAAGTAAACGGTGTTGAGGTAGCGCTCGAGGATCTGCTCCTTCGTCAGCTTCTCCTCCAGCTGGCGCGCCAGCGCGGCTTCGTTGATCTTCCGTCGCAAAGTCCGCGCGGCCGTCTCTCCAGGAGCGATCAGCGTGTTCTTCACGTACTGCTGCGTGATCGTCGAGCCGCCCTCCTCGACGTCGCCACTCGAGATGTTGCGGACCAGAGCCCGGAACACCGCGCGCATGTCGACGCCTTCGTGTTCGTAGAAGCGCTCGTCCTCGATGGAGATCACGGCATCCTGGAAATGCTGCGGGATGCGGGAGAGGGGGATGATCGTGCGGTTCTCTACGCCGTGAAGGGTCGTGATGAGCGTCCCGTCGCCGGCGAAGATCTTCGACGATTCGGCCAGCTTGATCCCCTTCAGATCCTTGGCCGTCAGGGTCGGGAGGTTCGCCAGCTCCGAACAGGCGGTGCCTGCCAGGGTGAACAGTGCGATCAGGACTGCCGCGGAACGGCGGGTTTTGGGTCGCATGGGATGCGTTCAGTTTACCGTCGCAGGTCGCCCAACCGGCCGATCCCCCGCATGGTCCCCGGCCGCCCGGTTAGCATCCCAGCCGATATGGACGCGGACGAGACCGAGGCTCAGCTCCAACGGCTCACTAAGCAGGCCGAACACGTCGTGCGGAGCGAGGATCTGGCCGAGAAACTGAAGAGCGGTAAGAAGCTCCGGGTCAAGCTCGGGCTCGATCCGACCGTCGCCGCCGTCACGCTCGGGTGGGCCGTGCCCCTTCAGAAACTCCGGCAGTTCCAGGATGAGGGCCACACGGTCGTGCTGATCCTGGGGGACTTCACCGCGCGCATCGGCGACCCCAGCGGGAAGTCGGAGACGCGGCCGCAACTCTCCAAGGAAGAGGTTCGAGCGAACGCGGAGACGTGCCTTCTGCAACTGAAAGACATCCTCTCCGAGACCAACCTCGAGGTTCGCTACAACTCGGAATGGCTCGAGCCGATGGATCTCCCCGGACTCCTTAGACTCACCGCGAACTACACGGTCGCCCAGATGCTCGAACGGGACGATTTCTCCAAGCGGTACGCGGATGGACGCCCCATCTCGCTAGTCGAGTTCATGTATCCGCTGATGCAGGGCTACGACTCGGTTGCCGTCGAAGCGGACGTCGAGTTGGGCGGCACCGACCAGCTCTTCAATCTCCTCGTCGGACGCGATCTTCAGCGCGCCTACGGGCAGGAGCCGCAAGTCGCCCTCACGATGCCGTTGCTCGTCGGCACGGACGGCTCACAGAAGATGTCGCAGAGTCTCGGGAACTACATCGGGATCAGGGAGACGCCGGAGGACATCTTCGGCAAGGTTATGAGCATCCCCGATCATCTCGTCGGCCAGTACGCCGCGCTCGGGACGAAACTTCCCGACGAAGAGGTCGAGCGGCTCGCGGGTCTCGCCGGCGCGGGAGGCCCACAAGCCGGTGATGCGAAGCGCGCCGTGGCCCGAAGCATCGTCGAGCAGTATCACGGCTCCGATGCCGCCCGCCACGCCGAGCAAGCCTTCGATCGTCAGTTCAAACAGCACCGCGAACCGGAGGAGATCTCGGAGACGACGCTTCCCGAGGAAGCGGTCAATGCCGACGGGACGGTGAGCCTCCCGGCCGCGCTCGCCGCGCTCGGTCTGAGCTCGTCGCGCGGGGAGGCGCGGAGGCTCATGAAGCAAGGCGGCGTGAGGGTGGATGGAGAGCAGATCAGCACCGAGGAGATCGAGCGCTCCCGCCTCGTGGGGGCCGTACTGCAAGTGGGCCGCCGAAAGTTCGTTCGGATCCTCTAACGCATCGATCGTCCCCGCGCGGGTGTGCAGTCATGATCTGGGACGTGTTCACCGCGACGCGGCCGGACGCCCCTCACCGTACTGCTCATGATGTTGGTGACCGCCGCGGCCTTCGTCCCGGTGACGGACGCGGGCGCCGGCGAAGGCCCGGGCGCCGGGGGGCGATCGTGGTCGACTACGAGTTCAGCGACGTGCCCGGCTTCGGGGTTCTCGACGTCGCGACGGGGGGCGTCGTCGGCTTCCCGGAGGGTCACTACGTCCCGCACCTGTCGGGCCAGAACAGGTTCTAGCGCTTCCTCCTGTCGTCGCCGGACGAGTGGCCGAGACTGGGCGAGGTAGGCAAGCGGGCTTTCCCATGGTTTACCATCGCGGGGATATTCGGCGGGATGGATGGGAGGCAGCACATGAGAAAAGCGGGCATCGTTCTCGTAGCGACCGTCACGACGATCGTCTTCGCGGGCATCTCGATGGCGGGCGGGTCGCCCGAGAGCACGACCCTCACGGGGGCGGAAGAGGTACATCCGACGACCGGGGCCCTCAACGCGGGTGACCCCGACGGGTCGGGGACGGCCGACCTCCGACTGAACCAAGGCCAGGGCACCGTTTGCTTCGAGCTCACCTGGCAGAACCTTTCCGCGGTGGTCGGAGGCCACATCCACAAGGCCCCTGCGGGGTCCAACGGCGGGATCGTGGTCGATCTGCTCGGGGGTCCGAACTCCAGCACCACCGGAGCGAGCGGCTGCGTCGAAGGGGTGGCGAGGTCGCTGGTCAAGGACATCCGCAACAACTCCGACGACTACTACGTGAACGTCCACACGGATCAGTTCCCGGGGGGCCCCATCAGGGGCCAGTTGGGCGACTAAACCCTCTTTACGAGACGCTCGGACCGGCCCCCCGGGGGTTTGACCTGGGGGCCGGGCGCTGGTAAATTACATAGGCTCTAGGCAGCGGAACGTTGGCACGCACGCCCCCTGGCTCTCCTGCCGGAAGGTGTGCTCGATTGAGAACAGGAGAGTCGCCTATCGATACCTGATAGAAGGAAGTTCAGGTCGATACACGGCTCGCCGGAATTCTCTTCCGGCGTTTTTGTTTGTCTGGAGACGGTCCCGAGGGGGCCGGCGGTACCGCTCTTTGAGAACTGAACAGTGTGCCTGCCGAGAGAGAAGCTTCGGCAGATCTCTCGGAAGATCAGTGCGACCCTCGTCTTTTTGACGACGTGCGTGGAAGACGTAACTTCCACTACTCAAGAATGAATCCGGTTCAAACGCGTGACTATGTCATGTGTTCAAACCGAGTTGATTCAGATTCTCTACGGAGAGTTTGATCCTGGCTCAGGATGAACGCTGGCGGCGCGC
>JBOGXG010000080.1:0-4686 GCA_050694195.1 Actinomycetota bacterium
GAGCTACAAGGGTCAGATGTTCACGCGCAACGTGAATACCCGATCGGTGATGGACTACCACCACCTCGACACGAGCAAGGCCAACGTCCTTGCCGAAGCGCGCACGTCGGCCGGCTACACGTTCCCGTGGGCGATCAACTCGGCGAACCTGACGTACGTCGGTGAGGTGCCGTTCTCTTACATGTCGGAGACCGACCGTTACCTCATCTTTGCGGACCTCCTGTTCAACGTCCTTGCGCCGGAGACACCGGAGAGGCACCGGGCTCTCGTGAGGCTCGAGGACGTCGGCTGTGATTCGGATCCCGGTGAGCTCAGGGCGATCTCGGACTACCTCGACGATCAGGACGTGCCGTTCAGCTTCGGCGTGTATCCGGTCTTCAAGGACCCAATGGGCGTCGACAGTGACGGTGAGCCTAGGACGGTCTCTCTGCGGGACAGGGAGTGCCGCGGCGTTGTCGATGCGATCGAAGAGATGATCGACGACGGTGGAACGATGCTCATGCACGGTTACACCCACCAGTACGACGGTTCGACGGCGAACCCCTACAACGGTAAGAGCGGTGACGACTTCGAGTTCTTCACGGCGCACGTGGATGCGGACAACTACGTTCGTTACGACGGCCCGGTACCCGAGGACTCGTTCGACTGGGCGTTGGGTCGTATGCGGGCGTCGGCCGAGGAGTTCAAGAGGGTGAAGCTGGACGTGCCGACGATCTTCGAGTTCCCGCACTACGCCGGCTCCGCGGCGGACTACCGAGCGGCGAGGTCGATGTTCGGGGTTCGTTACGAGCGTTCGCTTTACTTCAACCGGCTGCTGAGGCCGGGCGCCGTCGACAGCGGCAGGTTCATGGGGCAGTTCTTCCCCTACGTGGTGAACGACGTCTACGGATCGAAGGTTCTTCCCGAGAACATCGGGAACATCGAAGTGGAGTCGTTCAACCATCACCCGATCACGCTGCCCGATGAGCTGATCCGCAGAGCTCGGCTCAACCTGGCGGTTCGTGATGGTTTCGCAAGCTTCTTCTACCACCCACACCTGGGCGTAGATCTCCTTAGGCAGACGATCGAGGGGATCAAGGGGATGGGTTACGAGTTCGTCTCACCGACGAGCTTGTAGAGCGTGCCTTCGGGTCGCAGCGTTGGCTAACTGCCTAGGCCGATGTTGCGACCCGGGGGTCCTTCTGGCGGTCGCCGGTGAACTCCGGCGGCCGCTGCGCGAGTCCGAAGAGATGCGCGAGAGCCTGCACGCTTCGCTCGGCCGCCCATCCGTCCCCATAGGGATTGACGGCGTTGGCCATCGCGTCGTACGCCTTGGCGTCGTGCAGCAGCTCCATCACTTCGTTGACGATCTTCGTCCGGTCGGCCCCCACTAACCGAACCGTTCCGGCCTCCATCGCCTCGGGACGCTCCGTGCTGTCCCGCATCACAAGTACCGGCTTGCCGAGGCTGGGAGCCTCCTCTTGGATCCCGCCACTGTCGGTCAGCACGATGTGGGCGCGGTGCAACAGACGCGAGAACGCTCCGTACGCGAGAGGCTCGACGATCGATACGTTGGAGAGACCTTCGACGGCCGGCATGATCGCCTCGCGCACGACGGGGTTCCGGTGGATCGGGAAGACGATCCTCACGCCCGGCTCTTCCAGCGCGATCGTTCGGAGAGCCGCTCCGATCGACTCCATCCCGGACCCCCACGACTCGCGTCGGTGCGCGGTCACGAGGACGATCCTCTCGTCGCCGGCGTCGAGTTCCTCGAGGAGCGGGTCGTCATAGCCGACGCGCTGGTCGACGGCCCATAGCAGAGCGTCGATGACGGTGTTCCCGGTGACCATTATGTCGGCGGGGTCCACGTTCTCTCTGATGAGGTTGTCGCGGCTGGTACTCGTCGGCGCGAGGTGGAGCTGCGTCAGCCGGCTGGTCAGGCAGCGGTTGATCTCCTCCGGGAACGGCGAGTAGCGCTGTCCCGTCCGGAGCCCGGCCTCCATGTGGACGACCGGCACCTGGTGGTAGAACGCGGCGAGCGCCCCCGTGAAGGTCGTCGTCGTGTCGCCCTGGACCACCACGGCGTCCGGCGATACCTCTTCTATAAGCGGGGAGAGGCCGCCCAGCGCTCTCACGGTCACGTCGGTCAGCGACTGACGGGGCTGGATCATGTCCAGATCGTGGTCGGGGACGATCCCGAAGAGGTCGAGGACCTGATCGAGCATCTCCCGGTGCTGCGCCGTCACGGCCACCACGGGCCGGAAGTGGGGGGAGGCCTCAAGGGCCTTTATGAGCGGAGCGACCTTAATGGCCTCCGGTCGCGTGCCGAAGATGAGCATGACCCTACGAACGACGGAGGAGCCGGCGATGACGGGCGCAGTGACACTGGTTGTGCTGTTCTCTTTGTCGTACACGCTCTCCGTCTTCCTTATGTCCAGGCGGAAGCGCCAGGGGTTGCTCGCGGCCTCCGATGACATCTATTTCGTCTTCCTGCTGCCCTGCCTTAACGAGGAACTTGTGATCGGGCGGACGCTCGACTCGCTCCTGGCGATGCCGCAGGAGAACTTCGCGATCCTGGTCATAGACGACGGATCGGACGACGGGACGGCCGACATCGTGCGCGGCTACAACAGCGAACGGGTGTGGCTCCTCTCCCGCAAGGCCCCGGAGGCCAGGCGGGGCAAGGGCCACGCGCTGAACGCCGCCTACCGCTCGCTCGGGGAATCGGGGATCCTCGGGGGACGCGCCCCGGAGGACGTGATCGTCACGATCCTCGATGCCGACGGGCGCCTCGCCGGGAACGCTCTCAGGGAGGTCGCCCCCTACTTCCGCAACCCCAAGATCGGGGCGGTGCAGATAGGCGTCCGGATGTACAACCGGACCGAGGGCATGCTCGCTCGCCTCCAGGACATGGAGTTCGTCGCCTTCACGGAGATCTTCCAGCGCGGTCGCCAGAGGGTCGGAAGCGTCGGGCTCGGGGGGAACGGACAGTTCACTCGGCTGGCGGCGCTGCGCTCGCTGGGCGCTGCACCGTGGACCGACTGCCTCACGGAGGATCTCGACCTCGGGATCCGGCTCCTCTGCAGGGGCTGGGTCAACGACTTCTGCCCGACGACTCACGTCGCGCAGCAGGCGGTCACCAACTTCAGGAGGCTCCTCAGGCAACGGGCCCGCTGGTTCCAGGGGCATCTGCAGTGTTGGAACCGCATCCCCATCGTCCTTGCTTCCGACAAACTGCGGGACCGGACCGTCTACGACCTCCTCTATCACCTGACGTCGCCGGCCCTCGTTCTCCTTTCGACCTTCCCTCTCATGACGTTCCTGCTGTCGCTGTTGGTCTATACGGCCCAGTCGCCGACGGGTGTATTCGGGTCGCTGGTGGGTGACGGCGGCTGGCTGCTGGTTCTCTGGTACGCGCTGTCGTTCGGCCTCGCACCGATCTACGGGTTCGTGTACTGGCTGAAGGATCCCGAGACGAGCCTTCCCAAGGCGATCGCGATCGCCCACCTCTACAACCTTTATTCGTACCTGTGGTTCCTCGCCGGCTGGAGAGGGGCCTGGTCGATGCTGCGGGGCCGCCGCAGCTGGGCCAAGACGGCCCGCACGCCCGACGCCCCACCGGCCGAAGCCGAGCCCGAAGCCGCCTAACCCCCACACACCGGCCAACTTCTCCTACATCCTTTGACGACATCTAGAGATGTAGGAGAAGTTGGCGCTCTTTGAGGTTTTTACGAACCTCCTGCTCGACCATGTCGGCTTCGAAGCAGACCTCATCCCAGGTGAAATAGAGGATCCTGTAGCCCATCCCCTCGAGCTCTCTGTGGCGCTTCAGGTCCTTCTTCATCCGCTCGCCGGTGTGGTAGTCGACGCTGTGACATTCGATCCCGAGTTTTTCGGGCTCATAGCAGAAGTCGAAGTATCGAGTTCCCCTTGGGGTTATCACCTTGAAGTTGGGCCGCGCGGTGTACCCTTTGATGCGCTTGAGGATGCGCCGCATCTTCGTTTCGAACATCGAGCGCATCTCCGCCGTCATCTCATCGCGCGCTAAGAGCATGATTCTGAGGGCTTTCGTACCTCTTCGTCCGCGGCCCCCGGTGGAGTCCAGCTCCCGCCAGAGACGCTCGAGCGTAGTGAGTCTGTGGCGAAGGGCATGATCGATCGCGATCCCAACCACATGGATGGGTAGCTGGCCCGCGAGATCGATGATCACCCGCTCCACTCGAGTGACGGGATGTCCGTTCATGAAAGTGGCGGCAGGCTTGTCCTCGCGGAGCAGCCGGTGAACCTGGACGCCCTTGAGGCTGTTGCCGCGGTAACTGATTACTTCGATCCGTTCGCCCTCCGTGATCCCCTCCAGACCCAAGAGGACTGCCGCGGTTCTGTGACTGAGGCGAGCGCCTGGGCCTGCGGCTTTGACCGCGGCCCTCAAACGGCTGTCCTTCGTGTCGGGAGCCCCGCCTATCCGAAAGACATGAGGGTGAACTTCGACCCAGCCTAGATTCTCCACGCGGTACCAGATCTCGAAAACAGAAAGTCCTGCTGAGCGCGCTTCGTCGAACGTGATGATGCCGTGGTTGTCCAACGTGATCTCTTCGCAGATGCGGTCGGCTGAGGACATCCGGAGCAGATAACTCCAAGTTGGCCGACTGGGTTGTGACCTAGATCACAGCGCTACACGATCAACTTCTCCTACATCCTTTGACGACG
>JBOGXG010000081.1:0-6577 GCA_050694195.1 Actinomycetota bacterium
CCCCAGCAACGGTGGGACGCCCGAGATCGCTCGTTACATCTGGAGCGTCGACGTCGACGGCGAGTACGTCGAACTCGACGGGAAGTTCACAAACTACTCACGGGGCGCGTGCGACCCGACCGCCGGGACCTGCCCGCCGCCACGTGACCCGGGCACGGCCCCCTTCGCGGTACGAGGCAACTGCACGACGGTCGGCGACGGTGCCGCTCCGGTGACGACCTGCGAAGAGGTCGGACTCGTGCACGCCACTTTCGATCTCGACACCGCCTCGATCATCATCCCGGTTCCGCTCGAGATGATCGGCGCCAAGAAGGGCTCGAAGATCGGGCCGGGAAGCTCGGACTTCACAAGCCAGGGCGGCGGGACGATCCTCGCCATCCCCTCGGTTTTCCTGTCCAGGACCGATATGCCGAGAGACGGCATGACCGTGACAGGAACATTCAGAGTTCCGAAGAAATAACAACGACCGTCAAGAGATAGAGAAGACAGGGACAGAAGGAAAGGAAGACTGATGAGAAGTATCGGGAGAAAAGCGCTAGCGGCTGCGGCCGTAGTCGGCCTCGTCGCCACGGCGACGTCGATGCCTGCGACCGCGCGACAGAAGTCCGCACCTCTGAAAGGTGAGGGCCGAGGCTTGAAGATCGTCGCCAACATCGGCTACCCGGGTGGCACCGACATGGAATTCGCAACCATCAAGGGCCACGACTACGCGTTCGCGGCGCAGGCTCCCGGCATCGGTGGAGCGGAAACCGGCGGTCTACACGTCATCAACATCGACAAGCCGGAGAAACCGAAGGAGGTTGCGTTCCTCCACTGCGCCCTGAACCAGGGAGACGTGCAGATCTCTCACGACAAGAAGACCGCTTACCTTGCTGCCGACTCGGCGGGTGGCCCCGACTCTTGCCTCGCGGTTGGCAAGGAGGGCTTCCTGACGATCGACATCCGCAACCCCAAGAAGCCCAAGGCGATCGGGTTCGCCGAGACGGGAAGCTCGCACAACGTCACCGCACACCCGACGAAGCCGTACGTCTACAACTCGACCTCGGCACTCGCTCCTCCTGGAGATATCCAGATCTGGTCGACCAAGAATCCCGCGAAGCCGAAGCTCGTGAACACGATCCCGAGTCTTCCGCACGCGCCGCACGACATCTCGTTCAACTCGGACGGCAGCCGCATCGTCACCGCGGCGATCTCGCACATAGACATCATGAACACGGAGGATCCCGAGAACCCCACCCTCGCATCAACCGTTCAGTGCCCCGGCTGCTCGATCACGCACGACGCGAAGTTCACGCCGGACGATGCTGGTCTGATCGTCGGGGATGAGGGCGGCGGCGGTCTGCCGTACCCGTGCCCGGGAGGCGCGTTGTACTTCTATCAACTGCAGGCCGATGTTCCGATCCTGACCGGTGTGTACGAGCCGAACGAGGTCATCCTGGCCCGCGACGGGCAGAGCGCACCCGAAGCCTGCACGTCGCACGTGTTCGACATCTCGGAGGACGGGACGAAGGTCTCGATCTCGTGGTACTCGGCGGGGACCCGTTACCTCGACGTGTCGAACCCGGTGGGTCCGACCTTCGGCGAGCAGGGCTCCGGCGTCGTCGAACTCGGCTACTTCATGCCGGACGGCGGCAGCAGCTGGTCCTCGAAGATGTTCAAGGGGCCGTACATCTACTCGAACGACATCAACCGCGGCTTCGACGTCTTCAAGATCGAGAAGCCCGAGTAAGCCAACCACCAGCACCATTGGAAGCCCCGGGCACCCTCCCGCCCGGGGCTTCTTCCTTTCCGAGATCTTTTTCCTAGACAACTGGAAGAATCTTCCTTAAGCTGCCGCCTAGTCCTTCCGATAGTTAGAAGTAACTAGTTACCCCCGAGAGGAGCGGCCATGCTGATGGAACGGGATCTCGCCACTGCCACTCCCGCGCCGCCTCGCATCCGGCAGACTCTCCGTCTCGTCCCTGCCCGTCCTGAGGCATGGGCCGCCCTCCGGGATCACCTCGAGACCATCGCCGCCCACGATCCATACACCGCCGCCCATTCCCGCCGGGTCGCCGCCACGGCCACCCACCTCGCTCGCCTGATGGGCATGGACGGGGCCGCCGTCGAGATCATCCGGCAAGCGAGCCTCGTCCATGACCTCGGCAAAATCCGGGTCCCGACGACGATCCTCAACAAGGCCGAGCGCCCCACGGGGGACGAGCTCGATCTGATCCGCTCCCACTCGATGCACGGGGGGATGATCCTCGAGGGGACGCCGGGTCTCGAGCGACTCGCCCCGATCGTGTACCACCACCACGAGCACTGGGACGGATCGGGTTACCCGTCCGGGCTCTCGGAGACCAAGATCCCTCTCGAATCACGCATCATCCTCGTCGCGGACGCGTTCGACGCGATGACGAGCTCGCGGCCTTATCAGCCCGGGATCGGCCCCGCCGAAGCCCTCACCGAGATCGATCGTTGCGCCGGCCAACAGTTCGACCCGCGGGTCGCCTGCATCATGCAGCTCGCCGCGGAGGAACCACACCTCCGGCTCATGGAAGCGGGTGCGGAGCCTTCGGCCGTCCGCTAACGCGAAGTTCTCCACCATCTCTCGAATAGTTCGCTTCCTGGTGAAAAAGTTCGCGCCTTTAGGGTGAGCGCATGGCCCGAGCGCTCCTGGTGTCGTCGTCGTTCCTTCCCGGGCGCGGAGGCATCGAGAGTTACCTCGGCGCGTTGTGCACCGACCTGGCCCCCTCGCTCGCGGTGCTCGCCGCCGGCGAACGGGACGGGGAGCCTCTCCCCGTCGATCTCGGCTATCCCACCTACGCCTACCCGGGCCGGCTGCTGTGGCCGGGCCGGAAGGCGCTGGGGGCGGTCGTCACGGCGGCCGGCGCCGAAGAGACCTCGAAGATCGTGTTCGGAACCCCGTGGCCGCTCGTCCTCCTCGGTCCCCGGCTGGCGCGCCGCGGTCTTCGCTACGCGGTGATAGTCCACGGCGCCGAGATGCTGGTGCCCTCGGTCGTTCCGGGGATCGGGGGCGCACTGGCGCGAGCTCTCGCGGGGGCCGAGTTGCTGCTACCGGTCAGCGAGTACACCGCGACGTCGCTGCGCTCGTTCCTGGGGAAAAGGGGCCTCCCCGAGCCTCCCGTCGACCTCCTGCGAGCGCGCGTGGATCTCGAACGCTTCCGGCCCGACCTCGACACCGCACCGATCCGGGATCGGCTCGGGCTCGAAGCCGGCGAAAGGATCATCCTGTGCTTCGGCCGGCTCGTCCCGCGCAAGGGGGTCGACAGGCTCATCAGCGCGCTCCCGGAGATAAGGAAGAGGATCCCGGATGCCGTCGTCGTGGTCGCGGGAACCGGGCCGGAGCTGCGCACGCTCGAGAGCCTCGCCGAGGACGTTGGGGGCCGTGTTGTCTTCACCCACCGTGTCGCCGAGGACGACGCTCCCGCGCTCTACGCAGCCGGCGACGTTTTCGCGCTCCCCGTCTCGGATAGATGGTTCGGGCTCGAGATCGAGGGCCTCGGCGTCGTCCTCCTCGAGGCCGCCGCCGCCGGGACGCCGTCTGTAACCGGACGCTCCGGAGGCACTCCCGAAGCGGTGATCGACGAGGTCACGGGATTCGTGATCGACGGGCGCGACCGGGCAGCTCTCGTCGACCGTATCTGCACTCTTCTGGAGCAACCCGAACTCGCTCGGTCGATGGCGAGCGCGGGCCGGCGTCACGTGGCCGAGCATTTCTCCGCGAAAGCGATCCCCGAGGCATTCCTTTCCTGGCTGGAGCCGTGAGGAAACCGACTGAAACCCACTAAGAAACTTGGGGATGAATGGGGCTACGATGGATGTACTCATACCGACGGGAGGGGACATGCAGATCTCGATCTCATCTCCGAACTTGGATCTGAAACCCGACGACGCGGAACAGATCGAGCGAGACCTGGAGAAGATCGAAAGGCGTTTGCAGAGCTACAAGGAAGTCGATGCTCGTGTCCGTATAAGTAATGGCGTTCCGTCTCAGGGGTTCAGCGTGACCCTCGACGTCCACTACCGGCGCAATCATCTGATCGCCAAAGCCAACAACACCGATCTCGGCATGGCGGTGCGCGAGGCGCGCGAGGAGATCCTGCGGCAGATCAACGACCGCACGAAACGAGGGCATAGTTCGTTCTCGAAAGGGCTCTGACCGGACCCACATCCGATGACGATGAAGGAGTCCCAACAACACCCCCGGCGCGACAGGCGCGAGGAGATCATGCAGGCCAGCCTGCATCTCTTTGCCGAGAAGGGCTTCCACGGGACCTCGATGCGCGATATCGCTCGCGAGGCGGACATCACCGAGGGTCTCATCTATCACTACTTCGCTTCTAAGCGCGATCTGTTCCGGGCGATCATCGAGGAGCACTCGTTCCTTCCGCTGCTGCGCACCCTCCCCGACCTCGCCGAGCAACTCGATCTGCGCGGCCTGCTCATCGTCCTCGCCCGCGGCTTCTTCGACGTGCTGCGCCGGAATACCGAGTTGACGCGCGTCCTGCTTCAAGAGGTGCAGGTCTTCCCCGAGGAGAAGGAGGCGTTCTTCGCCGACGCGGTTAACGAGTCCATCACCGTGCTCGCGCGCATCATCGACGAACGCATGAGTCCCACCACGCGCAAACAGGTCGAGGCCGAGGTCTCTGCTCGCATCTTCTTCAACTCACTGCTCGCGTTCTTCGTGGAGCAGGAGATCCTCGGCGGCAAACATCTACTCCCGGCCGACGAGAACACCTACGTCGAGCACCTAGTGGACATGTTCGTGAAAAGACTCGGGCCCGGACGACCGAAGCCGACCGGCCCCAAACTCGTTTCTTAGACAGATCTGTTGCGCCACGGCCAACCCGTTCACCTAAGAAACGAACTGGTGATCCTCAGCGATCTTCTTAGTCGATCCGGTTGCTCCCAGAGCAACGATTCTGTCTAAGAAATCAGGTGCCCAGCAGGGCGTCGATCTTCTCGATGATCGGGAGCCGGTTGCGCGTCCCTTGCTCGTACTCGTGGATCGTGTAGAGCTCCCTCCGTGTTAGGCCGTTAACCGCGTCGAGGATGGCCGGAACCTTGAGCGAATCGTAGGTCGGGAGCGGCAGATCGATCAGCCTCGCCTCCACCGCTTCGAGGATCGTCGTGCGGTTGTCGTGCGCTCTCTCGTACTTGTAGACCTGCGCGAGCTCGGACTGGGTCAGTCCCTTGAGCCGCACGAGGATCTCTTCGGCGAGCAGCGAGTCGTAGCCGACGATGGGGAGGTCTTCCGGTCGCTGCGGTTCGGAGCCCGACACGAGCTTTCCGAGAGCCGGGCCTCTCGTCCCGGCGCGCGCCGGCTTCGGCTTGCTCGCCGGCTTCCTGGTGGGACGCCTCGGCGCGGGGGCTTCGGCGGCGTAGTCACGGACGAGTCGCTCGATGGGCCCCGCGCCGGGGATGACGCGAGCGACGCGCTCGACCGCCGGGGCGACCACGGCGATGCCGCTGGAGGCGGCGCCCTCGACCACCCGGCCGACGGGAGTGTCGCCCAACTCGTTCACCTTCGCGGCGATCTTCGAATAGGCGGGGCCAACCGCGTTCACGCCGAGTTCCATCGCCTTGTCCTTCAAACGGATCAGCTGGGACACGGGGGTTGCTCCCTTCCTCTCTGGAGGTGCTTGCAAAAGTTAATAGGCTGCTAGCCACAGTATACCCAAAGGGCCTTGCTTAACCGCTCTTACCCGAGGGGACGATTTTCCGCCGTGAATGAGTTACTCCCAGCGCAACAATTCTGTCTAAGAAAAAGCTCGGGGGTTAGGTCAGTTGGGCCTGGACGGACGCTGCCAGGTCGTGGAGCGAGTCTCTCCACTCGCCCGGCTCCAAGCCGTCCAGAGCCTTCTGGGCCCGGGAGACGGCGTCCTCGGCCTCCTGCGTCGCGGCGCCCAGGCCGCCGGTGGAGCGGAGGACGGGGAGCACGGTTGCCAGCTCCCGTTCGCCTGCCGTCAGACGCTCCCCCAGGGCCGGGTCTCGCTCGCAGGCGATCAGCACGGCCATCGTGAAGACGCCCTCCTTGAGGTCGGTCCCGGGGACTTTGCCCGTCACCTCCGGATCGCCGACGAGATCGATCAGGTCGTCGACCATCTGGAACGCGAGGCCGAGGTGCTCGCCGTAGGCGTTGAGCGCGGCCCGCAGGTCGTCCTCGACCCCGGCGGTCGCGCTGCCGAGCTCGCACGCCGCGCGGAAGAGGGCCCCGGTCTTGAGCCCGATGGTTCCGAGGTAATCGGCGACCGGACGGTGCGGGTCGCCGAGCGCGCCGGTCTCGATGATCTGTCCCTCGCACACGTCCGCGATCGCGCGGGCTAGGATCCCCGGCACCTCGCCGCCCGCGTCGGCCCCCAGCGCGCATCCACACGCGAAGAGGTAGTCGCCGGCGAGAACCGCGACCTCGGTGCCCCACTTCGAGTGGGCGGTCGGAACGCCACGGCGAACGTCGGTCTCGTCGAGGACGTCGTCGTGATAGAGCGTTGCGAGATGGACGAGTTCGACCGCGGCCGCGGCGAGATCCGTCGCGGTACGGCCGTGCTCACCCGCTCGCGCGGTGAGCATC
>JBOGXG010000082.1:0-1788 GCA_050694195.1 Actinomycetota bacterium
CCGCGCTCCGTACGCTCGAACCATCTCCAGGACGATGCCCGGGGCCGGGGCCGACGCGAATCCCCACTCCTGTTGATCGATCCGCCAACCCTGTAGCGCCGCCTTCGGATGAGCCGAGACGATCCTCCGCGCCGCCTCTTGGCTCAGGCTTCGTCCGGCGGCGGCGATCAGAACGTCGATCTTGAACGGCATCTCGGGAGGGCATAGATGGCGCGGATGGGCGCCGAGCATCGCCCCCAGCATGGTCGTGCCGCTGCGCTCGCACCCACCTATGAATACCGGTTTCATCTCGTGCCGGCCGGTCGCCGATCCGTCCCCTCGCTCGAGCCTCTTCCGTTCCAAACCGAGGCTGGACTGCCAGAATAGCCCTGGCAGGTAACGCGGCCGCCGCGAGATCGGAGACTAGTGACCGACGAAGACAGGGGAGCGCCGCCCGAGTCGCCGAAGCAGATGACTCGACGAACCCTTGACTCCCTCGCCTGGTCTTCTTCGGGTGCGCTCGTCCAGACCGTGCTCCAGTTCGGGGTCTTGCTCGTACTGGCCCGGCTGCTGACGCCGGCGGATTTCGGCGTCGTGGGCGCGGCCACCCTGGTCCTCGGGTTCTCGCAGGTCTTCTGGCAGCTCGGAGTGGGACCGGCCATCATCCAACGTCCCACCATCGCGCGGGAACATGTCGAGACCGCCTTCACGAGCTCGGTCGTGCTGGGTCTCGTGTTCGCGACCGGGATGTTCTTCCTGGCGCCCGTCATCGCGGAGTTCTTCCGGATACCGAGGCTCACATCTGTCCTCAGGGTTTCGACCGCGATCTATCTGGTCAGAGGAGGGATCCTCGTCGCCGAGTCCTTATTGCGACGCGAACTCCATTTCAAACAGATAGCCATCATCCAGTTCAGTGCCTACGTCGCGTACGGCGTCGTGAGCATCACCGCGGCGGCATTGGGCGCCGGCGTTTGGGCGCTGGTGACCGGTTACATAGCTCAATCTCTGACCGAGGCGATCCTCGTGTTGAAGTCGCAACCTCACTCCAAGCGACTGCACGTTCATCGTTCTGCATTGCGAGAGATGTTGTCGTTCGGGAGCGGGATCACGGCCGCACAGATCGCGAACTACTGTGCCTTGCAGGGGGACAACTTCGTCGTGGGGAGGCTGCTCGGGGCGCGCTCTCTCGGCATCTATGGTCGCTCGTACAACCTGATGGCGATGCCGGCGAATCTCTTCGCGTCCGCGGTCGATACCGTCCTGTTCCCTGCGATGTCGCGAGTGCAGAGTGAGCCGCAACGTCTGGCGGCAGCCTTTCGACGGGCCGTCGCCCTCACGGCTCTCGTCGCGCTTCCCCTCAGCGCCATCACCTACGTCCTCGCACCGGAGGTCGTCGATGTCCTCCTCGGAGAGCAATGGGGTGGTGTCGTCCCGGTCCTCCGGATCCTGGCTCTGGGGATCTTCTTCAGGACGGCCTACAAACTTGGAGCGAGCGTCGCGCGAGCCAAGGGGAAGGTCCACCAGATCGCCTGGCGCCAGGGCGCCTACGGGGCGACCGTCATCGGCGGCGCGTGGATCGCGGGGTCGGCGTTCGGCCTTCGGGGAGTGGCGTGGGCGGTGCTGGCCTCCCTGGGTCTTATCTTCGTCCTCCTGATGCATCTCGCCCTCAGGGTTACGGGCGTGAGCGCGAGGGACCTTCTCGGCCTGCATCTCCCACCGCTCGTCCTGTCCGCTTTGATCCTCGGCGTGTCCCAGGGGGCGGCCACCCTGGCCCGTTCCGCGGAGGTCCCGAGTTTCCTTATCCTGGTG
>JBOGXG010000083.1:0-4889 GCA_050694195.1 Actinomycetota bacterium
GGAGCGAAGGGATCGCGCGTCCGGATGGTCATGAACGAGCTCCGCGGCGAGAAGATCGACATCATCAAGTGGACAGAAGACCCCTCCGAGTTCGTGGCGAACGCTCTGTCGCCGGCGAAGGTCAAAGAGGTGCACCTCCAGGACGACGGCGACACCGCTCTCGTGATCGTGCCGGACTACCAGCTCTCGCTGGCGATCGGCAAAGAGGGCCAGAACGCTCGCCTGGCCGCTCGCCTGACCGGGCTGCGGGTCGACATCAAATCCGAATCCCAGGTCCGCCAGGAGACTGAGGCCGCGGCCCCGGCCCCCGAAGCCGCCGCCGAGGAGAAGCCCGCGGAGGTTCCCGCCGGCGCGGGAGAGGGCGGCGGCGGAGATGGAGAGGGGAGCGACGACTAGAATCGATGTCGGTCCGCTTCGAACCTGCTCGGGGTGTCGCCGCCGCCGGTCGCAGGCGGAGCTGATCAGGGTCGTTCGTTCCCGTACCGGGGAGGTCGTCCTCGACCCTTCTCCCGACGGCGGCGAGAGGCCTCCGGGTCGAGGGGCGTACGTCTGTCCCGACGAGCCGTGCGTGGACGCGGCGTTGCGCGGTGGTTTGAAGAGGGCGTTGAAACACGAGGGATCCCTTCCGGGGGACCTCAGGGAGAGGTTGCTCGAGAGGATCTCGGCCCCCCGGGGCCGCAGTGAGAGGAAGAGATGGCAAGACCACGGGTTCACGAGGTAGCTAAAGAACTGGGGCTGAGCTCCAAAGAGGTGCTCGCGCACCTCGAGAAGATCGGCGAGGCGGTAAAGAGCCACTCCTCGACGATCGACGAGGCCGTCGCCGAGCGCGTCAAGAAAGAGCTGTCCGGCGGAGGCAAGGCATCGCCGAAGGCGGAGCGGGGCCCCAAGGCGACGGCCTCGAAGGCCGCGGCTCCGGCGGCCGAGACGAAGCCCGCCGCCAAGCCCAAGCCGACGGCGAAGCCGGCGACGAAGGCTCCGTCCAAGCCGGCCGCCGCCAAGCCGGCGACCGAGGTCGCGCCCAAGCCCGCGCCTCAGCCGAAGGCCGCGCCTCGACCCACGACCGAGCCCGCCGCGGCCCCACCTCCCATCGAACCCGCCGCGGCCGCGGCCCCCGAACCGGCGGAGCCCGGAGGCGCCGAGCTCATCAAGGTCCACCGCGGGATCACGGTCAAGGACTTCGCGGAGAAGCTCGAACGCTCGCCGAACGAGATCGTGAAGGTCTTGATCGGGCTCGGTGAGATGGTGACCGTCACGCAGTCCATGAGCGACGACGCGGTGGGGCTCGTCGCGGAGGAACTCGGCGCGCGCGTCGAGGTCGTCGACCCCGCTGTCGAGCAGGCCGAAGAGGCCGAGGAACTCGAGGACGAGGACGCCGAACTCGTCGACCGTCCACCCGTAGTGACGGTCATGGGTCACGTGGACCACGGAAAGACGGCGATCCTCGACGCCATCCGCCGGACGAATGTCGCGGGCGGCGAGGCCGGGGGCATCACGCAGCACATCGGCGCCTATCAGGTCCATGTCAACGCCCGCGATGTGACGTTCATCGACACCCCCGGTCACGAGGCTTTCACCGCGATGCGAGCGCGCGGGGCGCAGGCGACGGACCTCGCGATCCTCGTCGTGGCGGCCGACGACGGCGTGATGCCGCAGACGGTCGAGGCTCTCGATCACGCACGCGCCGCGGGAGTCCCCGTGGTGGTTGCGGTCAACAAGATTGACAAGCCCGGTGCCGATCCGACCCGCGTCCGCCAGCAACTGTCGGACCAGGGCCTCATGCCGGACGAGTGGGGCGGGGACACCGTCTTCGTCGATGTGTCCGCGAAGCAGCGGACGAACCTCGACGGCCTTCTGGAGATGGTCCTCTTGACGGCCGACGTTCAACTCGATCTGAAGACGAACGCGGAGGCTCTGGCGCGCGGCGTCGTGATCGAAGCGCACCTCGACAAGGGCCGCGGTCCGGTGGCCACGGTCCTCGTGAGACGAGGCACGCTCCTCGATGGTGATGCGCTCATCGCCGGGGCCGCGTGGGGACGCGTCAGGGCGATGCTCGACGATGAAGGGAACAGCGTCAAGAAGGCGGTCCCGGGCCAACCGGTACAGATCCTCGGCTGGCAGTCGCTGCCGGAGGCGGGCGACGAGTTCCGCGCCCTCGAGGACGAGCGTGAGGCACGGTCGATCGCGAGCGAGCGGGAGCACCATCGCCGCGAAGCAGAGATAGTCGCTCAGCGCGGCGTCTCGCTTCAGAGCCTTCTGGCGATGACGCGCGGCGAGGACGAGGTCCCGGAGCTGAACATCCTTGTGAAGGCCGACACCCAGGGCTCGGTCGAGGCACTGGCCGATCAGCTTTCGAAGATGGATCAATCCCTCGTGAAGATCAACATCATCCGCAAAGGCGCGGGCGGCATCACCGAGAACGACGTCACCCTGGCGCAGGCATCGGACGCGATCGTGATCGGGTTCAACGTCGTCCCGAACGCACAGGCGAGGCCCCTCGCCGAAGAGGCCGGCGTGGACATCCGTACCTACCGCGTGATCTACCAAGCCGTGCAGGACATCGAGAACGCGGCGCGAGGACTCCTCGGGCCCGAGCTCAAGGAGGTCGCTCTCGGGCAGGCCGAGGTGCGGGCGACGTTCAAGGTGCCCCGTCTCGGTCAGATCGCCGGCTGCATGGTCCTCGACGGCGTCATCCGCCGGAACGGGAAGGCCCGGCTCGTTCGGGACGGCACGGTTGTCTACGAGACGACGGTTGCATCGCTCCGGCGTTTCAAGGACGACGTGCGAGAGGTCGCAGCGGGATACGAGTGCGGCATCGGCCTCGATGGCTTCCAAGACGTGAAAGAAGGAGACATCATCCAGGTCTTCGAGATCGAAGAGGTCGCACGCTAGTGCCCCGCCCAACAAACATCTTGGGGATTCTGGCGGCGAAAAGCCAGCGCCTCGCGGCGTTCTCGGTCGCGCACGTACCTTCGGGTACGCACGCTCCCTGCGGCCTTGCGATGCTTGCTTTTCACGCGCCAGAACCTCGCAAACGTTATTGGACGGAGCACTAGATACGGCGCCACTGAGATGTTCATCGGGATAGCGCGCTATGAGATCTTCATCCCCGAGTCGCGCTCGCTCAAGGACAAGCGAAAAGTTCTCCGATCGATCACGGGCACCGTGCAACACAAGTTCCACGTATCGATCGCGGAGGTCGAGCATCAGGACCTGTGGCAGAGAGCTTCGGTCGGGGTGTCGTGCGTCGCCGAGAGCGTCTCGCATTGCCGAAAGGTGTTGCAGGAAGTGGAGAAAGCTATCGGAAGAGCAGCGATCGACGGGGCGGACATCGTCGATCGGGAGCAGGTGATCGTATCGATGGAGGATCTATGAGCCAGCGAACGGAGAAGGTCCAGGAACTGGCGCGCGAGGTCCTGGGAGAGGCGATCGCCGAGTTGAAGGATCCGCGCGTCGGGTTCGCGACCGTGACCGCCGTGCGTATCTCTACCGATCTTCGGCACGCTCGGGTGTACGTGAGCGTCCTGGGTTCCGAGGAGGAGCAGAGCTCGACCATGGCAGGACTTCGCAGCGCGGCCCCCCATCTCCGCAGTGAGTTGGGGCGTCAGGTGCGTCTCAAGTACCTGCCCGAACTCATCCTCGAGTTAGATACGGGGGCCCAGGAGGCAGAACGTCTGGAGGGTCTTCTGAGGAAGATCCACGGCGAGGAAGAGACGAGGCCGGAGGGATGACGAGGTACGACGCCAAGGATTGGGACGCCGCGGTCGCCGCCTTACGCGACGCCGACGCCGTCACGATCGCCTGCCACGTGAATCCCGACGGGGACGCGCTCGGCTCGCTGTTCGGAGCGTCGCTCGGGCTGAGGACGCTGGAGAAGAAGACGTTCCCGACGTGGGGTGCGACCCCGCCCGAGATCCCGCCGGGCTACGAGTTCCTTCCCGGCGCGGACTCGTTGGTGCATCCCGAGGAGGTCCCCGATAACCCGGTGTTCCTCGCGGTCGACTGCGGGGCGATCGACAGGTTGGGCGAGAACCTGGTCGACGCCGCGCGGCGGGCGCCGACCACGATCAACGTCGATCATCACCCCGGCAACGACGAGTTCGGAGATCTCAACGTCGTCGTCCCCACCGCATCTTCGACATCCGAACTCGTGTTCAGGTTGCTGCAGGATCTCGATATCGCGGTCGACAGGGACATCGCAACGAACCTCTACACCGGCGTCTTCACCGACACCGGCAGTTTCCAGTACGCCAACTCGACGCCGGACACTTTGCGGTTGGCGGCGGAGCTCCTCGAGTTCGGCGTCCCGAAGACGCAGATAGCCCAGCATGTGTTCGAGACCGCGCCCTACGGCTACCTGCGACTGCTCGCGCGCGTGTTGTCGAACGCGAGCCTGCTGGCGGACGAACGGTTCATCTACTCGGTCATCACGCATGATGATCTGCGGGAGTCGGACGTAGTCATGGAGGAAACCGACAAGGTCATCGACGTGCTCCGGTCGACGAGAGACGCAGATGTAGCCGCGATCTTCAAGGAGCAAGGGGACGGCAAGTTCCGGGCCAGCCTGCGTTCCAAGGGCAACATCAGTGTCGGTGCGATCGCGCGCGCGAGGGGTGGCGGGGGCCACGAGCTCGCCGCCGGCTTCACGACCGACGATATCCAAGTGACCGTGAACGAGATCGTGGAGGGACTGAAAGCAGGCAAGTGGACGGCGTCCTCGCGATAGACAAGCCGGCGGGGATCACGTCGCACGACGTTGTCGATGAGGTGCGTAAGGTCCTTCGAACCCGCAGAGTCGGACACGGCGGAACGCTCGACCCCGACGCCACCGGCGTTCTCGTGGTCGGAGTGGGGAAGGCGACGCGGTTCCTCTCTTACGCGCAGGCCGCCCC
>JBOGXG010000084.1:0-7533 GCA_050694195.1 Actinomycetota bacterium
GATTCATCTGATCGGGGGTGCCTACGACGTTGTGTGCGAATACCCCGTCGTAGTGCCGGAGTTGACCCACTACGCCGAACGTGTTGTGCGCGATCAGGCCGCTGGTCTTGTCACCGGTCCGCTCCACGTTCTGGTTGACACGGAGGTCACCGATCGTGTTGTTGACGAGTTTGAGCCTGTTACCGATCCAGTCCGCGACCAGCGTTCCGCTGACCACATTGTCTCGGATGACGACGTAACGGCTCGTGTTGCGTATGACAACGTCGTTGACGTTCCAACCGGTGATCACGAAGGGATCACGCTTCGTCCCCGAGCCCCCTACGACGCCGTTGGCCGGATTGAACTCATTGTTCGCGTTGATAACGATGCTGTCTCGATCGCGCGCGTCGGCATCGCCCGTCTCCGTCGCTTGCGCCTGGGGAAGTACGACCAGCCCCATAGCGAATAGTGCCGCGACAAGGAGGGATACGTGGCTTCGAAGACCGCTGCGTTTGTGCATGACTACCCCTTTCCGGAGGGTCGCTGAACAGGCCGCCCTTCTATTGCTCCTGGTGAAAAGGTACGAATCGGACCAGGGTCGGTAACGCCGCTCCGGGTACTTTCTGGAAAACCCCTGGTCAGGGGTGTGTGGGGGACGCGTGGGGGCCGGCAGAGGCCCGGCGGGCTCAGCCGCCTAGGGCAGATCCGTCGAGGCGACGATCGAGGCTGAGCAGATCCTCCGTCGTCTCACGGCGGACGATCTCTGTGGCCTGTCCGTTGGCGACCATGACCACAGGTGGACGTCCGATCCGGTTGTAGTTGGAAGCCATCGAGTAGGTGTAGGCGCCGGTCGCGGGGATCACGAGTAGGTCGCCGGGAGCCACATCGGCGGGGAGGTGCACCTCTCTTATAAGGATGTCGCCGGATTCGCAGTGCTTCCCGCACACAGTGACCCACGGCCCGGGTGGCACCTCCATCCGGTTCGCGAGGAACGCCGTGTAACGCGCGCCGTACAAAGCAGGCCTGATGTTGTCGGACATCCCCCCGTCGACGGCCACGAAGGTGCGAACGCCGGGGATCGTCTTGACGGTTCCGATGTTGTAGAGCGTCACGGCAGTGGAGCCGACGATGGATCTCCCCGGCTCGAGGAACACCTTCGGCTGCTCCAGTCCGTGTCCGGCGAACTCTCGCTCCACCGCGGAAGTGATGCGCGCGACGGCATCGCCCAGGTCCGGCGTCATCTCGTCTTCCGTATGCGCGATGCCCAGCCCTCCGCCCAGGTTTAACTCGCGGGCCACGAAGCCGAACTCCTCTTTGAGATGCGCCGCGAACGCAGCAAGACGTCTTACCGCAAGCTCGAACGCAGCCATCTCGAAGATCTGAGACCCGATGTGCGCGTGAAGGCCCACGAGCTCGCAGCCCGGGACCTGCATGGCACGCTCGACCGCTGCCGCGGCGACCCCGTCCTGTAACCCGAAGCCGAACTTCGAATCCTCTTGTCCGGTTTGCACGAACTCGTGAGTGTGTGCCTCGACGCCGGGGGTGACCCGCACCAGCAGCTTGGTGGCGATACCGGCCTTGTCGAGCCGATCGATCTCTTCGAAGGAATCCACGACTATGCGGCCCACGCCGACCTCGGCCGCCTCCTCGAGCTCGGCGAGCGACTTGTTGTTGCCGTGGAAGATGATCCTCTCGGGAGGGAATCCCGCCGCCAGACCCGTGGCCAGCTCGCCGCCACTGCAAACGTCGAGGCTGAGGCCGGCCTCGTTCAGTAACTCGCAGACGGCAACGCAGCAGAACGATTTCGCGGCGTAATAGACCCGCTCGGGGACGAGCGCCGCTGCGTAGCGCTCCGCGCGCCGCTCGAAGGTCGCTCGATCGAAGATGACGACGGGTGTGCCGAAGCGCTCGGCGAGCGCGACGGAGTCGCAGCCGCCTATCTCCAGATGTCCGGCGCCGTCGATCCTCGTGGTGTCGGGGAACACGTCCAGCATGGCTCGAGGTTAGCCGAGACTTAAACGCCGAACCTACTTGTGAGGCCCCCGACCCTTCCCTGACACTTTCCCCTGACAAGCGGACATCTCCGGGAGGTACTAATGGTGGCGAAAGCATCGGTACGGTTCTCGGGAGATAAGCGCATATTCGCGATACTTTGCGCCGGTCTCCTCCTCCTTCCCGTCGGTTTGACGGTTGCTCCTGATGCCGAAGCGGGTGGGTTCACCTGTTTCGGGCGGGCGGTGACGATCCTCGGCAACGGCCGGGCGCAGAAGATCAATGGGACGCCGGGCGACGATGTGATCTACGGCCGGGGCGGGAGAGACATCATCAAGGGCAAGGGCGGGAACGACTTCCTCTGCGGAGGAGGCGCTAACGACAAGGTCGTCGGTGGACCCGGTGAGGACAACCTGGCCGGGGACGGCGGCGCCGACCTCCTCAAGGACGGCGTCGTCACCCCCCTTGGGGTGGACAACAACTTCGCATCGATGCTCGGCGGGCCGGGAAACGACACCCTGCGAGGCCGACCGGAGACTCTCGAAGGAGCGGTCTTCCTGGACGCCGGGGGCGGCGTGAACGCGAACCTCTCGACGGGGGTGGCCACGGGCCTGGGGATCGGGCGGGACACGCTGATCGATATCGACGATCTCGAGGGTTCCAACTTCGATGACGTGCTCGTCGGGAACGACAGCGTGTCCCCGCTCGACGGTCTCGGGAACTTCATCTTCGGAGCCGACGGGAACGATCAGATCCTCGGACTCGGCGGAGACGACCGCATGTTCCCGGGTCCCGGTAACGACACGACCGACGGTGGTACGGGGCTCGCCGATCTCGTGGGATTCGGGAGCGCGATCGCGCCGGTGAGCGCGAGCCTGGCGTCCGGCAGTGCTACCGGCGACGGGAATGACACGTTCTCCAACGTCGAGGCCTTCGGCGACTCTCCACTCGCCGACAACCTCACGGGGAACGACGCCAACAACGCGTTCTTCGTGACGCTGGGCAACGACACCGTCAACGGCGCCGGTGGGACCGACCTCGTCTGCTACTGCGACGAGCAATTGGCGGTGTTCGTGAACCTGAAGTCCGGCACCGCAACGGGGCAGGGGGCAGACGCTCTCATGGCCCTGGAGGACGCGATCGGTTCCATCCTCAACGACACCATCGTCGGGACCGACGGACCCAACTTCCTGTTCGGCAACGACGGCAACGACGAGTTGTTCGGCGAGGGTGCGGAGGATGAGCTAGTCGGAGGCAACGGGATCGACACCGCCGACGGGGGTCCGGCGACGGACACCTGCGAAAGCGAGAACAAGACCTCTTGCGAGTTGGAATTCCCGCCGGCGCGGAGCATGGCTTCGAAAGTGGTCCGGGCGGGCTCCCTCTACGGGGTGAGGGCCCTGAGGTGATCCGAGCCGCTTAGTCGGATAACAAGGAACAGCGACCCCCAACGGACACATCGTTGGGGGTCGCCTTGATGAAGAGCCGTGATGCCGCGCCCATCTCCACACCCTGTCGGATCTGGAAGGAGATCGCGCCTACTCGGTCGGCAAGGTAGACGCCGAGCGATGCAGCCCCCGATCCGGTGGCAGGATCCTCGGCGATGCCGTAACCGGGGAAGAAGGCTCGCGCCCGGACCTCTCCCGCTCGCTCGGCGGTGAAGCAGTACGCGCCCAGCGACGAGAGTGCCTGCAAACGCGCGGGCCGGACCTGTACCCGCGCCAGTGCGTCGAGGTCGCGCAGCGGGACGCAGAAGTGCTCCAATCCTGCGGTCGCGAACGCCGGACGTAGGAGACCGGGCCGGCCTAGCTCACGCGCCTCGAGTCCAACATCCCTGGGCTCTAGACCCAGCGCGTCGGCGATCTCGTCGGCCACCTCGGGGCGGCGCCGGTGGACGTCCTCGGATGACTCTCCGGTGCGCCGCAGCCACATCAGGCCTTCCTCACGCCACACCTCGGTCGCACCCGCGGCCGACCTCTGCGTATAGGCATCCCCCTCGAGCCGGCCGAGATGATGGAGTGCCCATGCCGTCCCGAGCGTGGGGTGCCCGGCGAACGGGACCTCCTCCCTCGGCGTGAAGATCCGAACGTCGTAGGACGTGCTCTCGCAGCGCGTCACGAAGGTGGTTTCCGAGAGACCGAGCTCGAAGGCGATCGCCTGCATCCGGTCGACGGACATGGCGGCGCCGTCGGGGAAGGTGGCGAGCGGATTCCCTCCTCCGGCATCGTCACCGAACACGCTGATCAGGAGGTGATCGTTCACATCCTCTCCGGTGCGTTCACGCCGAGGAGCGCGAGTCCGCTCGCAAGAACACCTCTGGTGGCGAGACACAGCGAGAGGCGAGCCGCCGTCAGTCCCTCGTCTTCAGATACGACCCGACAGTCACGGTAGAAGGCACTGAAGTCGGCGGCGAGTTCCTCTACGTATCGCGTTATGCGTTGTGGAGACCGGAACTGCGCGGCCTCGGGGACCACCTCCTCGTAAGCCGCAAGCTTGCGCATCAACGCGTCCTCGCTTGGATGCCCGAGAACGGAAAGATCGGCGGTCGATGGGTCCGGGGTTGTCCCCTCCGCAGCGGCTTTCCGCATGATCGAACAGATGCGCGCGTGTGCATATTGCACGTAATAGACGGGGTTCTCCGGAGCCTCGCGTTTCGCCAGTTCGATGTCGAAATCGAGGGGTGCGTCGATCGATCGGTTGAGGAAGGTGTAGCGCGCGGCGTCGACGCCGACGTCGTCAACGAGTTCGTCGAGTGGAACGATGACCCCCGCACGTTTGGACGCCTTAACCGCCGTCCCACCGCTCGAGAGCGTCACGATCTGAACGAGAGGGATCTCGACCGCGTCTCTATCGAAACCGAGGGCTTCCGTTACCGCCTTCAGCCGGACAACCGTTCCGTGATGGTCCGCTCCCCACAGGTAGATGAGGTGGTCGAAACCTCGGTGAAACTTATCGAGTACGTAGGCAGCGTCTGCGGCTAGATACGTCGGCGCCCCGCTACTCCTGATCATCACGCGATCCTTGTCGTCACCGAGGCGCGATGCGAGGAACCAAACCGCACCCTCGCGTTCCTCCGCGTATCCCTTTCGGGTGAGGTCGTTCACGACCTCCTCGATCTCCTTCTCATCGTGCAACGTTCGCTCGGAGAACCACACATCGAAGCGCGTTCCGAACCGCTCGAGCGACGCTTTCATCTGTGACAGCATGCGGCTGAGACCCAGCTCACGGAGTCGCTCGAGTCGTTCGTCCTCGGGCATCTCGACCAGCGAATCACCAACCTCATCGGCGACGTCGGCGGCGGTGGCCGCGACGTAGTCGCCGGGATAACCATCCTCCGGGAACTCGCTCTCCACTCCGTAGCGTTGCAGGTAGTGGAACGCGAGCGATCGCGCGAACAGGTCCGCCTGACGGCCGGCATCGTTCACGTAGAACTCGCGCGTGACCGTGTGGCCGACAGCCTCGAGGAGATTGCCCATCGCGTCCCCCACCGCCGCATGCCGCCCGCTGACGACGCTGATGGGACCCGTAGGGTTCGACGATACGTATTCGAGATTGATGCTCTTGCCGGTAGGAGCGGCTGCCATCCCGAAGCGAGCGGTGGGTTCCGCGGCGCGCCGGACAACATCGTGCAGCCACGTCGGCGACAGGTGGAAGTTGAGGAACCCGGGGCCGGCGACGTCGACGGACTCCACGAGTTCCGAATCCGGCAGCCTCTCCTTGATCGCCTGCGCTATGTCCCGAGGAGCGCCCCGTCCCTGGCCCGCGACGAGAGCTACGTTCGTCGCCCAATCCCCGTGCTCTCTCTTCCTAGGTCGCTCGAAATGAGGCTCCGGGGAGACTCCGGCGTCGATCAGGCCCGCGGCGGAAAGGTCTGCGAGCGCCCTCCTCACGAGGTCGGCCAGAGCGTCGGTAACTACCACCGCTATCCCTGACCGACGAAACGATTGACGACCTCGATGAGGTCGTCGGGGTCGAACGGTTTCGTCAGGTAGTCGGCGACCCCAAACGATCTCCCGAGCTCGACGTCCGACGCCTGCGCTTTCGCCGAAAGGAAGATCACCGGTATGTCCTTGGTCCCCTCCTGCTCCTTCAGCCGCTGACAGGTCTGGTACCCGTCGAGGCGCGGCATCATGATGTCTAGGACGATCAGATCGGGCGACTCGCGGGTTGCGATCTCGAGGGCCTCCTCGCCGTGGTGCGCCAGGAGCACGTGGAAACCCTCCAGCTCAAGGTTCACCTCGAGGAGACGGAGGATGACGGGGTCGTCGTCGCAGATAAGGATCCGTTTCGAGGCCATGGGCGCCGATGCTATCGCCCCTCCCCCACCCGTTTCTTTGGAGCCCACGACTGCATAAACGCGCCCCTCCGCGGCAAAGAACGGCGTCGGACGGTGTGGCTTTAGAGTCAAGACGCGCCCCCGTAGCTCAGGGGATAGAGCACTCGCCTCCGGAGCGAGGTGCGCAGGTTCGAATCCTGCCGGGGGCACAGACAAAAGGGGTGCGCGGTCCCCATCAGGGGACGTCAGCTCGGGAACCAACGTCACCCTGATGGTCAGCTCGCGTTTCGTCGGGTCATAGCTTGCTTCGAAGTTCAATGCCGCGAGCAAATCGCGGAAGTCCTGGTCGCTCACGAGCTCCCAATCCACGTCCAAAAGCGGTAGAGCGGCAACAAGAGCCTCCGCCGACTCAGGATCGGGGACTTGTGCTGCTTCCTCCTCCGCGGCCTCCAGAGCGCTCAGCTTCTTCGCCCTTATACCTGCAAGCTCATCGAGCCGAGCGCGGATGTCCTCCGCGATCTCGCTGTCCGGCTCCTGGGACTCCAGGTTGGTCACCAGCCTGCGGATTCGCTTCTTGACGCCGTCAAGCTCAGATCGCAATCTCTCGGCCTCGATCTGAGCGTGGTCCGCTTCCGGTGAAACCTCGGTGAGGCTCTTCCTCAGCGCCTCGACCCGGTCCGGCCCGAACAAGTGCGTTGCCAGGACCTCGACGGCCTTCTCGCCCGCCTTGTCCTCTCGCAGATACACCATGCGCGGGTGATCCTCTGGCACCAATCCCGAGTGGCGTCGGTTGACCTCGCACGTGTAGTACGCGTAGTTGCGCCCGCGCCTCATCTTTCCGTGCATCCGCAGACCGCACGACCCACAACGCAGGAACGACCGCAGCACATAGGTGTGCTTGCGGTAGTCCTCGTGGCCCTCTGCGGCCTTGGTCACGTGTCGCGCTTGATGCCGGTCGCGTTGGCGCGATCGAACATCTCGCGTGACACGAGCGGCTCGTGCGCGGGCTCCTCCGACCAGATCCACTTCTCCGGCGGGTTGATCTTTCCCCCGCGCTTTCGCTGGCGACGATTCCAGACCTGGTAGCCCGTGTACTTGGGGTTGTGCAGGATTTCCCATACGCTCGACCGGCCCCACATGCCCGTTCTTCTCTTGGGATCGGGAGACTGCGGCGGTGGATACCGTTCCAGATCGCTATTCAGTTTTCTCTGTAGCTCGGTGATCGTGAGCCCGTTGACGACGTAGTCGTGGAAGATCATCCTCACGACCGGCGCTGTCACCGGGTC
>JBOGXG010000085.1:0-1887 GCA_050694195.1 Actinomycetota bacterium
GGTACCGCCTCTGTGCGGGATGGCTCCCTTTGGTCGATGACATGACTCCTCCCTTTCCAAGCGAAAGAGTCTCCACTTTTTCCAGGGCGGTTCAAGGCAATACTCCGAGCGACCAGAGCCTCTATGAAACCCGGGGCGGTTCAAGGAGCACTCTGAGACGAAACTGAACCGAACCCGCACGCGCTGATCGACCCCGGAACTGAGCGGGTGGCCAAGCTTGGGGCTCGGTTGGGCTATGCGGCGGACTCCGCGGTCACGTGGTGGCCGAGGGCCTCGAGTTCGCGGATGAGGTAGCGCTTGCGTGCATCCGCATGGTTCCGACGAGCGAAGTAATCGCCGCCGAGGTCCTGATAGTCACAGTCGTTTGAGAGCAGGTGCCACGCGATCACGAGGATCGAGTGACCGAGCGCGAACACCGCCTTGTTATCGCCTCCCTTGCCGAAGCGCCGGCGCAGGTGACGGAACTGCGCCGACAGGTAGGTGTCCTTGGTGCGGGCCGCGGCCCACCCCGCCTCACACAGCGCGGCCCGAAGCGCGTGGTCGCCTTTGCGTGCTCTGCCTGTGCGGCGCTTGCCGGCGGATTCGTGATTGCCGGGGCACATCCCCGCCCACGACGCGAGATGCCTGGCGGTGGGAAAACGGCTCATGTCGACGCCGATCTCGGCCACGATGACCTCCGCAGTGCGCGTGCCGACGCCGGGGATCGTCTGGAGCCGGCGCGCCTGGTCACCGAAAGGGCCCATCACCTCGTCGATCTCGTCGTCGAGACGCCCGATCGAGTTAGTGAGGTGGTCGACGTGATCGAGGTGCATCTCGAGCATGAGCACGTGGTGCTCGTTGAAGCGGCCTTCGAGCGCGAGGCGCAGCTCTGGGATCTTGGGGCGCATGCGGGTGCGAGCCATGTCCGCCAGCTTGGCGGGATCACGCACGCCGGCGATGAGCGCGTCGAGCATCTCCCGGGCCGACTTGCCGAGCACGTCGGACACCACCGAGTCGAGCTTGATGCCGGCGTCCTCGAGCAGCTTCTGGATGCGCTGGGTCTCGGACGCGCGCGCCTCGACGAGCTTCTTGCGATAGCGAGTGAGGTCGCGCAGGCGTGCGATCACCGGCGGCGGCACGAAGCTGCCGCGCAGCAACCCGCACTCAAGCAGCTGTGCAAGCCAAGCTGCATCGGACACGTCGGTCTTCCGCCCGGGGACGTTCTTGACGTGACGCGCGTTGACGAGCAGCAGCTCGACGCCCGCGAGGTCTTCGAGCATGTGCCACACGGGCCGCCAGTAAACGCCGGTCGCCTCCATCGCGATGTGCGTCACCCGCTGCTCGGAAAGCCATAACCGTAGGCGCCTGAGGTCGTGGGTGAAGGTCCTGAACTCCCGAACTTGTTGGTCTCGTCCTCCAGCGGACTTCGGGGTGCGCACGCACGCGGTCACCGTGTCCTTGTGGACGTCGAGCCCCGCGGCTCGATCCACGAGCACTTCCATGAAGCCACCTCCTCCTTCGATCGGCGGATCGTTCCTCGCCGTCCAGAGGAGCCCATCCTTGAGAATCTGAGACTCGTGCTCGCAGCACAATTCGGGGTGCCTGAGGGCTCCAGCGCCAGTCTGACCTACGGGCTCACGGCACCACTGAGTTCCGGCGTCTCAAGACGGCTGGCAACAGTTTCATTCATCGCGGGTGGTCGCGCCAGCGGCCGGCCATGTGGGTCTGACCAGGAGCTTTTCTGCATCTCGGTGGTTGCAGGGGCGGGATTTGAACCCGCGACCTCCGGGTTATGAGCCCGGCGAGCTACCAGACTGCTCCACCCTGCCCCGCCAGTTTAACCGGACACCGCTCGTTCTCTGTCACCGCGTCGTTGCCGAGCGGCCGTTCGGTAACAAGGTTCACGGT
>JBOGXG010000086.1:0-2339 GCA_050694195.1 Actinomycetota bacterium
CTTCAGGACCGGTTCGCTGACGATGGTCACAGGGATCCCGCCGGCGGCGGCGAGGCGCGTGAGCTCCTCGCGTTGCGAGGCGGTCTCGGTGAGGAATATGTCGCGCACTTGCGCCCTCGTTCTCAGAGCTTCGGCCACCGCCAGGGGCCCCTCGATGAGGAAGGTTCCCGTCCGCTCTCGAACGGAACGCCGCAGAAGCTTGCGCGCGTCCAGCACCTTGGGGTTACGGAGACTGGTGATCGGCGCCGCGTCGGACAATCCGGATGCTCGCCGTCTAGGACGCCTTCTCCAATGATTTCTTGGCGACCTCGGTCAACGCCGCGAACGCCTGAGGCTCGTTCACGGCGAGCTCGGCGAGGACCTTGCGGTCGACCTCCACCTCGGCGAGCCGGAGGCCGGATATGAAGCGCGAGTAGGACATCCCGTTCTCGCGCGCAGCGGCGTTGATGCGCATGATCCAGAGTTTGCGGAAATCGCCCTTACGGGCGCGCCTGTCACGGAACGCGTACACACCCGAATGAAGAACCTGCTCGCGGGCTGCCCTGAAATGCTTGCCCCGCGACGAGTAGTAGCCCTTGGCCTGCTTCAGAACCTTGCGTCGCCTCTCCCGGCTCGCGACGCTTCGCTTTACCCGTGGCATCTGTCGTTCCCTCCTCTATTCGCCCAGAAGGCGGCGGATGCGCTTCTTGTCGACGTCGGCTACCAGCGCATCCGGCGCGTTCAGATGGCGCTTCCGCTTCGCCGACTTCTTCTCGAGGATGTGATTGGCGAACGCGCGGCGACGACGGATCTTCCCCGTCGGCGTGATCTTGAAGCGTTTCGCCGCACCCCTATGGGTCTTCATCTTCGGCATCTCGGTTTCAACCTCCCTCGGCTCTGGTCACCTTCGGCGGCTTGGGCTTGGCGGTCGCCTCTTCTTCAGGCAGCGCCTCGGCCTCCGGCCTCGGACCCTTGTGCTTCGGTACGTAGACCTGCCTTTGCGTCACAGCATCTTTGTGCGGGCTCAACACCATCGTCATGTTGCGTCCGTCCACCTTCGGGAACGCGTCGATCTTCGCGATGTCCTTCAGGTCGTCGGACAAACGATCGAGCAACTTCCGGCCCAGATCCTGGTGGGCCATCTCTCGTCCTCGGAACATGATCGTGACTTTGACCTTGGCTCCCTGCCGCAAGAACCGCACCACATGACCTTTCTTCGTTTCGTAGTCGTGAGGGTCGATCTTCGGTCGCATCTTCATCTCTTTGACGACGATGAGCGACTGTTTCTTGCGAGCTTCCTTCTGCCGTTGGTCCTGCTCGTACTTGTACTTCCCATAGTCCATGATCCGGCAGACGGGGGGATCGGCCTGACCTGCAACCTCGACGAGATCGAGGTCCTGCTCGGCGGCCATGTCGAGCGCAGCCTGCGTGTCGATGATGCCTATCTGCTGTCCGTCGGCTCCAACAACCCTCACCTTCGGCACGCGGATGCGGTCGTTCACTCTCAGTTCCGTTGCGATAACACCTCTCCCTTCCTGGGCCTACAAAAACAAAAGCCGATGACGCCAAGAGACGCCACCGGCGTGACCCGCGAGAACGACGATCCCATGCGGGCCTGCGGTAACACCTAACCTCCGCGACCTTTATGTTTGCCGGGAGGTGAGGGACATCGTTCCGCCCCTACTTGGCAACTGCTTTCACAAGGGATTATAGCGGGCGAGGTGACATTTCCCAGCAAAGCGACGGGAGCTAGAGATGGCCGACGAAGAACGCAACGAGCACGAGGGAGAACGACCCCGGCCCCGCGTGGTCGACAAGCGGGTTTCAGCCAACCCGCCGTCGTCCGAGGCGCGGCCGTCGGAGACGCCCGTGGCCGACCCCGCGCCGCAGGCGGCCCCTCCACCTAGGGCGGCAGAGGTCGGCGCGCCTCAACCTCAGCCCGCGTCCGATCGTCCTCAAGCGGCTCCTCCCAAAGACGCCGTGCAGCCACCGCCGGGCGAGCAGGTATGGACTCCGGAGCAGGAGGCCGAGGCGCGCCGCATGGCGGAGGAGATCGCCAAGACGCCGTCACTCGAGTGGGTGGCGAACGTCTCCGTCAACCTCATCAACGTCGCCGCGACGAAGCTCAACCTAGGAGACCCCGCCGACGCGAGCCTCGCGATCGACGCGCTGGCCGGCATCCTCGACAAGGTCGGGAGCCGCCTGGGCGACGTCGAGCAACCCCTTCGCCAGACCCTCGCGCAACTCCAGATGGCCTTCGCCGAACAAGCGACGACTCCCCCGTCGACACCCCCCGGGTGAAAGGGAAACGGCCCCCGTTACCGGGGGCCGTCTTTCCTCAAGGCTATCTAGTTTAGGAG
>JBOGXG010000087.1:0-23839 GCA_050694195.1 Actinomycetota bacterium
GGAAGGGCCCGGTGGTGTTGACCGCGATCGTGCGCTCCCACGCGTCGAGCGAATGCTCGTGCACGGGAACCCAGCCATCGAGCTCTCCGACCCCGGCGCAGTTGACGACGATGTGAAGTCCGCCGAAGGCTTCGGTCGCGACCCCCACCGCGGCCCTCACCTCGTCCTCGTTGGTGACGTCGGCGGGGGCGAACCGAGCGCGGTCCCCCAGTTCCTTCGCGACGGTCTCGCCGTTCGAGGACGGAAGATCGAGTACGACCGCCGAGCCACCGGCGGAGACGAGTTCCTCGACCGCCGCGAGGCCGAGCCCCGACGCTCCGCCGGTTACGAGCGCTACCTTGCCTTCGATCCTCAAGAGACCTCCTCCGGAACGACCTCACCGCTGGCGAGAACGAGACCATCTTCGCATCTGGTCTCGACGCGGCCGTCCGAGAACTGCTCGTGGTACAGCGCCGCGTACTGCCCGCCGCGCGCGAGGAGTTCCAGATGGGAACCGCGCTCGACTATCCGTCCCTTGTCGACGTAAAGGATCGTGTCGGCCGCGAGGATCGTCGAGAGCCGGTGGGCGATCGCGATCGTCGTCCGACCTTGCATCAGCGGCGTCAAGGCGCTCTGAACGAGACGTTCCGAGTGCGTATCGAGCGCGCTCGTTGCCTCGTCGAGGATCAGGATGCGCGGGTTCTTGAGGATGACGCGCGCGATCGCGAGACGTTGCTTCTCGCCACCCGACATCTTGTAGCCGCGCTCGCCCACGAGAGTGTCGAGACCTTCCGGCATCTCCGCGATGCGATCCCAGATATATGCGGCGCGGGCCGCGGCTTCGATCTCCTCGGAGGTTCCATCCGGCTTCCCGTAGCGCAGGTTGTCGCGCACCGATGAGTTGAAAAGGTACGTCTCCTGCGTGACGACGCCGATGATCTCGCCGAGCGACTCCAGCCTGATGTCGCGTACGTCGATCCCGTCGATCCTCACCGAGCCGCGCTCGACGTCGTAGAGACGAGGGATCAGATAGGTGAGGGTCGTCTTGCCGGCCCCCGAAGGACCCACCAGTGCGATGAGCTTCCCGGGCTCGGCCCTGAAGTCGACTCCGCCGATCGTCCAGAGTCGCTCCTCCTCCGACTCCGGCACCCGGTTCCGGTCGTAGCGGAACCACACATCCTCCAGCTTGACCTCGCCGCGCACCTCTTTCGGATCGAGCTCGAGCGCGCCGTCCCGGTTGACGATGTCGCGCTCGAGGTCGAGGTACTCGAAGATGCGATCGAAGAGAGCGAGAGCGGACTGGACCTCAACGTTCAGGTTCAGCAGCTGACCCATCGGGAAGAAGAGCCTCGCTTGGAGCGTAGTGAAGGCGACGATGGTTCCGGTGATGGCGGCTGGGTCGTTACCGAGGCTTCCGCCTAGGAACAGCCATCCTGCGACGAGGTACACGAAGGCCGGCATGATCGAGAAGAAGATCTGGACCAGCGCGAAGAAGCCGCGCCCGACCATGGTGCGACGAACCTCCAGCGCGGCCAGTTTCTCGTTCTGGGTTCGGAAGCGGCCGATCTCGTAGTCCTGCCGGCCGAACGACTTCGACAGGAGGATCCCCGATACCGACAGGGTTTCCTGCATATGGGCGGTGAGGTCGGCCAGCTGCTCCTGCGTCTGGCCCGACACCTCGCGGCGGACCTTCCCGACCTTCCGGCTGAGCAGGAGGAAGAACGGGAGTATGCCCAGCGACAGGATCGTCAGCTGCCACGACAGGATCGCCATGGTCACGATCGTCGAAACCGCGGTTGCGATGTTAGACACCGCGCTCGACGCGGTGTCGGTGAGTACACCCTGCACGCCGCCGACGTCGTTGGAGAGGCGGGACTGTATCTCGCCGGTTCGCGTGGACGAGAAGAAGCTGAGGTGCATGTGTTGCAGGTGCGTGTAGAGGGAGTTGCGGAGGTCCTGCATCACGTTCTGGCCGACGATGTTATTCGTGTAGGTCTGCCACAGCCCGAGCAGGCCGTTGACGATCGGGCTGATGATCATCGCCAGCACGACGAGGATGAGGAGGCGCATCCTCTCGTCGGTGCTTCCGTCGCCGAGGATCACATCGTCGAAGACGACCTTGATCAAAAGGGGATTGATGAGCCCGATGGCCGAGATGATGAGGATGAGGACGCCGACCAGCCCGACCCGGCCCTTGTAGGGCTTGAAGATCTCGACTATCCGCCGAAACGTCCCGGGAGCCGCTTTCTTCTCGGGCACGTTCGGGGGCGTTATCCGGTGAGGACCGGGCATCACACCACCTCCAGAACCTCGAACAGTTTCCCTCACCAGGACATTTCCGGGGTCCACCGGTGCCCGGCCCGGACGCCCGGACGCCCATCTTGGGATGAGTCTCGTGTTTGCGCCACCGGCATCCCGCGCTCGGCGGTGCTTCGAGGGTAGGTTCCTGTCTCGATGGCCGTCATAGAGATCGAGGGACTTCACAAGGAGTACTACCGACTGCGCGGCGGCAAGACCATCGCCTTGAAGGGACTCGACCTCGAGGTTCCGGAGGGTGGGGTCTTCGGCTTCCTCGGCCCCAACGGATCGGGGAAGACGACGACCATCCGCTGTCTGCTGGGCTTGACCGCACAGGGTCGAGGCCGGTGCCGGGTCCTCGGACAGGACTCCCCCGCGGGTCTGCCGGCCGTGATCTCGAAGATCGGCTCGATCGTCGAAACGCCCGCGTTCTTCAACGGCATGTCGGGCCGGCGGAACCTTCGACTCCTCGCCGGGGTGTACGGGATCAGTGACGAGATCGTCGACGAGAACCTCGCGACCGTCGGCCTCTTCGACCGCGCCGACGACCTCGTCAAGAACTATTCGCTCGGCATGAAACAACGTCTCGGTATCGCGGCGGCCCTCCTGAAAGACCCGACGCTCCTCGTTCTCGACGAGCCGGCGAACGGACTCGATCCGGCCGGGATCAAAGAGATCCGCGAGCTGCTGCGCCGGTTGGGGGGTGAGGGACGAACCGTCTTCGTCTCCAGCCACATCCTGTCGGAGGTGCAGCAGACGTGCGACAGGGTGGCGATCATCTCGCGCGGCCGGTGCGTCACCGCGGGCCCCGTGAACGAGGTCCTTCAACAGGGCAAGGCGACGGGCTTGATCGCGCGGCTCGATGATCTCGATGCGGGCCTCGCCGCGCTGGGGGCCGCGGGGATAACTGCAGTGCGCGCCGACGACTCCCTCCGGATCGATCTCGTCCCCGAGCAGGCCGCGACCGTCACCCGCGTACTCGCCGAGCGCGGCCTCTATCTTTCGGAGCTCCGGAAGGACGAGCTCGACCTCGAAACCGTATTCCTCGAGCTCACACGGGATCCCGCGCCGGAAGAGGGAAGCTGATGGGCCGGCTCCTCTCGGTCGAGATCAAACGCATCTACTTCCGCAGGCTCGTCCGGGTGTTCGTGATCCTGGCCATAGCGGGGGCATCGCTCGCCGGGATCATCGTGTTCTTCCAATCGAACGGCGACGAAGCCACGGTTCGCATGAGCCTCGAACTCCGCGAGGACGATGTCCGGGGCTGCCTCAACAGCTTTCCTCGCGATGCCGACCCGCCCGGCGAGTCGGAGTCCGTCGAGGAATTCTGTAACGAGGAGGCCGTGCCCCTCAGTTCCTACGACCCTCGCTTCCTGCTCGTCGAGGTGGACGACGTGTTGCTCGGCACGAGCGTGATGCTCATCATCCTGGCGTGGCTGATCGGAGCCTCGGCGGTCGGCGGGGAATGGCACACGCGCAACATGACGACGCTTCTCACATGGGAGCCGCGCCGCGGCCGCGTGCTCGTCGCGAAGGTGACCGCGGCCATGCTGACGACTTTCCTCATCTCCATGTTCCTGCAGGCGTGGCTGGTCACTGCGCTCGTTCCCGCGGCCGCTATCAGAGGCTCGACCGAGGGCGTCGACGCTGCGTGGCTCGTCGACATCGTCGAGCTCATGGCGCGCATCGGCCTGATCGGCTCGCTGGGCGCGGCTATGGGAGCGTCGCTCGCGATGATCGGACGCAATACCGCGGCCGCGATGGGCGCCGGCTTCGCCTACCTGGCGATCGTCGAGGGCCTCATCCGAGGTCTCAAGCCGGCGTGGCAGACGTGGCTGATCGGCGACAACGCCGCGATCGTGATCGGAGGTGAGGGAGACATCATCCCGGGCCGCTCGATCACCGGCGCGGCCCTCCTCATCGGCCTCTATGCTCTGGGCCTGGCGCTGGGGGCCGCGGCCCTGTTCCGCTCCCGCGACGTCCCCTAACCAGGCTCCCCCGCGCCCCCGTGCGTGAGTGATGGATACGTCAGGTTTTCCCTGACGGATAACGCGCTCGACGGTATGAGTGAGAGGTGTGACGCCCGTCACAACCCATTCCCGAGTTTCGGTGTGAAGTTCAGGGGTGGACCGGACAAAGCGCAACACCAAGGTAAGGAACTGCGCGAGACCCCAACAGGGACTCTTCAATCACTGCCAGGCGATGGCTGCGGGATACACGCGAGATTCGCTGCACCGGGCCGTGGCGCGCGGGGAATACGACGTCGTCCTTCCTCGTGTGTACCGGATCGGCGGACTCGAAGATTCATGGGAGCGCAGGGCACTGGCCGCCCATCTCTGGGCCGGGGAACCATCTGCCATCTCGTTCGCCAGCGCCGCCGCGGCTCGGGGACACATCCCCAAGACCGAACCGATCCACGTTTCGACGACCAAGAACCTCACCACCCCCGCCCCACACATCGTGGTACATCGGATCGACCGATGCCTCAAAGATCAGATCGAGAGCCTGGGCCCTCTACCTCTGACAACCGAGGCACGGACGACATTGGACCTAGCGGGCATAGGCCATCCCAAGACCGACTGGGTCTTGGACGCAGGTCTTCGCAACGGGACGCCCATCGCTGCCTACGCAATACTGCTCGACGATCGCCGGATGCGCGGCAAGCGGGGCGTCGCACGATTGGGTCGGAAGCTGGAAGAACGGGATCCATCCCTTGCTCCCACCGAAAGCGCGATGGAGGATCTGGCGATGCGCCACCTTCGCCGAGCAGGACTCGAACTCCCTAGAACTCAATGGCCCGAGATGATCTCGACGGGACCGATCAGGATCGATCTCGCCTGGCCGAACAAGCTTTTCGCGGTCGAGCTCGATAGCGCGGCCTGGCATCTCAACCTCGCCTCACTCGATGCCGACAGGGCGCGCGACGCAGAGCTGGGACTCAAGGGCTGGTACGTGGCTCGATTCACCGCCACAAGGCTGCGTTTCCGTCCGGACAGTTTCATCGAGACGGTGAGATATCACCTGTCGACCCGCCCGTCGGTCGCGTGAGCGCGGTCTCCGTCAGGGTAAACCTGACGCATCCATCACTCAGCGTTAGGCGATGCGTGTGGCGATCACCACTCCGTCGCGGGTCGGGAGGATGAACGAGCGCCAGGCCGGGTCGTTGGCGATCGCCCGGTTCGTATCGTCCACCGCCGTGGTCGTCGCGTCCTTGTTCGGCTCGGCAACGCGGCCCGACCACAGCATGTTGTCGCACATATAGAGCCCGCCGACGCGGACACGCTCCTTCGCCAAGCGCCAGGCCTCGGGATAGCCGGGCTTGTCGATGTCGCAATAGACGACGTCGAATTCACCTTTCGTTGCATCGAACGCGGAGAAGGCGTCGCTCACGTGATAGTTGATGGGGCCGTCGAGCCCGGCGCGCCCCAGGAAGTCGAGCGCCAGCTTCTCGTTCTCCGGATCCATGTCGGTGAGATGGATCTCACCATCGGCTCCCGTCGCGCGCGCGAACCAGTAAGCCGAGTAGCCATAGCCGGAACCCATCTCAAAGATGCGCTTCGCACCGACGGCGCGCGCCATCACCTCGAGTACCTGCCCGCATAGACGTTCGATGATCGGGAAGCTCTTCTCCCGAGCGAGCGCCTCCATCTCGAGCAGGACCGGCTCATCGTCGACGACCGCCAACTCCGAGAGGTAGTCCTCGATCTCCTTACGCACGATGTTCATCACTCGTCACCAACTTTCTCAACTCGTCATGAAGGGCGGGATTCGCGGCGACGACCCCCGGCGTCAGCCCCAAGGGAGCCGGGATCTCGCTCACAACTCCACCTGCCTCTGTCACCAGCAAGATACCTGCGGCCTTATCCCACAGTTCGAGCGGTGCCTCGTAGAACCCGTCGATGCGACCGGCCGCCAACGTCGCGAGGTCGAGCGCCGCCGATCCGGCGCGCCGGATGTCGCGCACGATCGGGAGCAGCCGGGCGGCGATCGCTGCCTGTTCCGAGCGCGCTCTCGCGTCGTACGAGAACCCCGTCGCAACCAACGAGGCGGCCGGGTCCGAACGCCCGCTCACGCGTATCGGCCGCCCGTTGAGCTGCGCGCCGGCCCCCAGCTCGGCGATGAAGATCTCTCCGAGGTTCGGGTTGTGAACGACGCCGATGATCGTTCCGTCGGGATCGGCCGCGGCGACGCTCACGCACCAGTGCGGGATGCCGTAGAGGAAGTTCACGGTTGCGTCGAGTGGATCGACGATCCACGTGACGCCGCTTGTCGACTCCTTCCCGCCGCCCTCCTCGCCCAGGACTCCGTCGTCCGGTCGCTCTTTGGCGATCAGACCGAGGATGAGGGCTTCGGAGTCGCGATCGGCATCGCTCACCGGGTCCGTGGGAGTGGATTTCGATCCCACGCCATGGGCCGGGCCCCCGAACCGCTCCATGAGGAGCCGCCCGGCCTCTTCGGCCGCGTGTACGGCGAGCGGAAGGAGTGAGTCGGCCACGGGGCCATCCTTACATCCCCCTACTCGCCGCAGATCCGCGCCGGAACCACCGGATGCGGGAGAGAGCTCGCAACGGATATCGTTCGAGACATGGAGCCGCGCGACGTTCCTCTCGACGGTTCGGTTCAGATCCTCGACGTCCGGACGCGGCCCGAATGGGACGGCGGCCATGTCGAAGGCTCGAAACACATCCCTCTCGATGAGCTCACCGCGCGCCTCGGCGAGATCGACAAGCAGCCGAAGACCGTCGTCGTGTGCCAGATCGGACAGCGGAGCTACATGGCCGCGATGTATCTCAGGGGCCTCGGGATCGACGCGCACAACCTCGACGGGGGACTCGAACGCTGGATGCGTGAGGGCCTCAACCTCGTGAGCCCCCGCGGTGAGGGAAGGAACATCGATGGGATGGGCGGGATCCTCGAGGGGTGACGTTTCCTGGTGCAGCAAGTGTGCACATAGCGGAGTGATCCTTACGAAGAAACAGGGTTCCTCTCGACCTGCTCCCAGGCCTTGCGTGCCGTGATCAGTACCGGATCCCATACGGGTGCGAACGGTGGCGCGTATGAGAGGTCCATCGACAGCATGTCTTCCACCGTCATCTCGTTCCACAGCGCGGTGGCGAGCACGTCGATGCGCTTCGCGGCCCCCTCCTCCCCGATGATCTGGGCGCCGAGGAGCCGACCCGAGACGCGTTCGACGATCATCTTCGTCGTGATCTCCGAGGTGCCGGGGAAGTAGCCCGCCCTGGTCGTCGACCGAGTCGTTGCCGTAACGAACTCGAAGCCGGCGTCGGCGGCCTCTGCCTCTTTCAGCCCCGTCCTCGCCACCTCGAGCGAACAGACCTTCGTCGCGGCGGTACCGAGCACCCCGGGGAACGTCTCGTAACCGCCGCCGATATTGATGCCGGCGGTCCGTCCCTCCTTGTTGGCATGGGTCCCGAGCGGGATGACGACCGGCTCACGGGACACGAGATGGAACTTCTCGGCGCAGTCGCCGGCCGCCCAGACCCCTTCGACGTCCGTCCGCATGCGGCGATCCACCCTGATGCCGCCGCTGGGCCCGATGGGTATGCCGGCCTCGTCGGCGAGCTGCGCGTTCGGGCGCGCCCCAAGTCCCAGAACGACGAGATCCGCGGGAACGACCTGGGTCGAAGTTGCGACTCCGGAGACACGTCCGTCTTCGACCTCGAAGCCGCTCACCGTCTCGTTCGTGAACAAGGTGATGCCGAGTCCACGCATCGCGTCCGAGACGAGTTGGCCCATGTCCGCGTCGAGCGCTCCAAGAGGCTGGGCCGACCTCTCGAGGACCGTTACCTCCATGCCGCGCATCTGGAACGCCTCGGCCATCTCGATGCCGATGTATCCGCCGCCTACCACCACCGCTCGCCGCGGCCGTTCCTCATCGAGGACCTGCCGGATCGCTACTCCGTCACCCAGCACCTGCACCCCGAAGATGCCCGCTGCGTCGGCATTCTCGAGTTCGGGCCGCACGGGGACCGCGCCGGTCGCGACCATCAGCTGATCGAACCCCTCGTCGAACTCCCTGCCATCGTCGAGTGCGCGCACGGTGACGATCCTGCGATCGAGATCGATCGAGATCACCTCATGCCGGATGCGCACGTCGATGTCCTGCTTCTGCTTGAACTCCTCCGGCGTCCGCACGATCAAGGTGTCCAGATCGGTAACGACGTCGCCGACGAGATACGGGATGCCGCAAGCCGAGAAGGATGTATAGGTGCCGCGCTCGAACGCGAGGATCTCGAGATCGTCGGGCCCGCGCCTTTTCCTCGCCTGGGAGGCGGCGGTCATGCCGGCGGCGTCGCCGCCGATGACGATCAAACGCTCGGTCATGGAGACAAGCTAACCGGGAAGACGCTCATGCCTCTTCGCGGCGGTGACCTTCGGCGAGTTGGGCCATCGCCCGCTCGTCGATCTGATCCCCCGCGACGACGGCGACCCGGCAAGGCGTCCGCGCTCGCAGCGTCGCCGACCTGCGGCCCCCTTCCAGGAGTGCCCGCTCGCCGAGGACCGCCCCGGGCCCCGTTTCGGCCACGACGTTGCCGTCCACCTCAACGTCCAACAGGCCGTCGAGGAGGAGCATCACCTCATGTCCCGTATCGCCTTGCTCCACCAGTGTCTCGCCCTCGCCGATCGACACGATCTTCGGCTTCGCTCCGCCGCGCATGATCTGTTCCGAAAGCTCTCGCTCGAGCGCGGTCTCGACCTCGGTGACGAGAGCCGAAGAATCCTCGTCGCCCCACGGGGTCTTCTTCCCCCAGGCATCGCGCGCCCACGACTTGTAGTCGATCAACCCGGTCTTCGCGACGAGCGTGCCGGCGTCGTCGTAGATCCAATGACGCGGGAACGGACTCGCCCCGACGACCTCCTGGTCCACGGTTCCGTCCGCATGCAGAGTCAGCGACAGTGTCGTCCACGCGGTGGGAGCGCGGAACTGGAAGAAGGGGGGGCGCGGAACCGGACGGGGCGCCGGAACACCGGTCCGTCCTCCGGCCGTCTGCACGAAGCGGACCGAATCCTGCGTCACCTCGGGGTGCGCCTGGAGCGTGGAGAAAGGCACCGCCGCGAAGCTCATCTCGCGCGACCCGAGCCTTAACGTCGTAGACCCGATGTGTCCTCGACCGAGGTGACCGTGCCCTACCACGCGCCCATCTTCGACCTCGATGTAGGCCCGCAACTCGTTCGCGAAACGGAAGCGGTCGCTACGCTTCAACCCCTCGAGGTCGTCGATCACGTCGGGGAGCGGCTTGTCGTAGTGCGCTACCGACACCTCGAAGGGAACCTTCGTGACGCCGGTGATCGCCTCCGATGGGATCCACGAGACGGATGTGACGGATGACTCGACGCGCATCTGATACCTCCGCGACTGGCTCGATGATCAGGCCGATTCCAACAGGCTCTTACCCCTCTCGACCATGGGTATGACGCCCTTCATCTCGTACAGGTCGAGCGCTTCGTCGAGGAATGGACGCGCGTCATCCTTCTTGCCCTCTTTAAGGAGCACCGAGCCGAGACATTCCACCGCATAGGCGCGGATCAACACGTCGTCCGGCTCGGCCGCGAACTCCAACGCCTCCCGGGCCAACTTCTCGGCGTCGTCGAGGGAACCGGCGTGAGCCAGACAGAGGGCCCTCACGGGACCCCACTCCGCCTTGAGCGACGGATCGTCCCCCGCCGCCTCCTCGCTCGCCTCGGTGAATCGTTGCGCCTCGGCCACTTCCCCCCGTTCGTAAAGGGCGCGCGCGAGAAGGACCGCGGTCGACGACAGGAACGCCTTCTCGCCCATCTCATCGAGAGCTCTGTAGCCCCGCCGCAATTCATTCTCCGCGGCCTCGTAGTCACCGGCGAAGATCTCGATCAGCCCGCTCTCCTGGGTGCTGCGAGCCAACGGGAAGCTCTGGCCCAGGTCCTCGAGGATCGAGCGCGCGGTGGTGACGAGCTCGCGGGCTTCGTCGAAACGCTCGCGCATCGCCATGAGTACCGCCGTGCGTAGCTGACTCGTCGCCTGGACGAAGCGGTTCCCTCCACTCTCCTCGATGATGCCCTGGCATACCTCGATCGCTTTGTCCGCCGGGGACGGCCCCCACAGGAGGATCGCGGTGAGAGCACCCAGGATCTTCGACTCGTCATGGCTCTTCCCCTCGCCTTGGCGCGCCTGTTCGAGGGCGTCGTTCAGCGACTTCTCCGCGGCCCCCATCTGATACTCGTCCCAGTGCGCCTGAGCGAGCAGATAGTGCGTCCGGGCGAGGCTGAAGTGATCCTCCCGATCCTCGAAGATGGGGATCAAACGCTCAGCCTCGTCGCGGGTGTGGTCCTTCCACCCCTCGACGTCGGTGTAACTCCGCAAGAGGCAGTCCTGCAGTGCGGCCTGCGCCTCGGCACCGGCGTCCTTCGTCACCTTCGCGACCTTCTGTACCTGCTCGATGATCGATCCGGCTTCCTTCAACTCGCCCGTCTCGATCAACGCGTCGGAGAGCGTCAGGGAGAGCCCGGTGCGCTGTGGATCGCGGATCGGTAGCAGCTTTACCGCACGCCCGAGCAGGTTCGCGGCGGCCGGCATGTCCGCGCGCGCGAAAGCGCGATTGCCCCCCGCCGAGAGCTTCTCTACGGCTTGAACGCCGAGCTCGGCCGTCTTCTCGTCAGACTTCCCCAATTCCTCGCGGAGCTTGAATGCCTGCTCGAAGTGGTATCCGAGGATCTCCTCGTACTCCATCGCCCGGTCGCCGGCGCGCCGCGTGAGCCACTCGGCGAACTTCTCGTGCAACTCGCCGCGCAGCTCCTTCGACATCGCTTGATAGGCGGCGTCTCGGATCATGATGTGCGCGAAGCGGAAAGCATCCTCGCCGGCGAAGGTCGACGCGTCTGGCATCACGAGTTCCTTGCGCGACAGAGTCTGGAGGTAGTGCCCGACGCGAGCCCGGAGACTTTCCGGTGAGAGCTCCGACACGGCGCCCCACCAGAACGTCTTTCCTATGACCGACGCGCGCTGCGTGACCGCTTGTTCGTTCTGCCCCAGTTTGTCAAGACGAGCGGCAACCAAAGCATGGATCGTCGGAGGGATCGCGAAGTCCGTGAGGTCCTGCGTCGGGACCCATTGGTCGTCCTCCTTCTCGAGGATCCTCTCGTCGATCAACATCCGGAGGATCTCCTCGACGTAGAGCGGGTTCCCCTCGGCGGATTCGATGATGCGCCGGCGGACGGTGTCTGGGAGCTGGGCCTCGCCGACGAGGTTGTCGATCAGTTTGTTGACGTGCTCGGGCTCGAGCGGCTCGAGGAACATCGTCGTGGACCCGGTCCCCCACGATGGACGCGTATCCAACAGATCCTTACGGGAGAGACAGAGGAGCAGCATCGGGATGCCTTGCGCGAAGCCGGCGAGGTACTCGATCAGATCGAGCATCGTGGTCTCGGCCCAATGGATGTCGTCGAGGATGACGAAGACGGTGCCACGCCTCCCTAGCTCCTCCAGCAGCTTGCGGACGGCCCAGAAGGTCTCTTGGGTGTCGGGCGTCGCATCGGTGAGGCCGATCGCTGCGGAGATCCGCTCGCAGACCAGTGCCGATTCCTCGCCCTCGGGCAGGAACTCGGCGATCTTCGCGGTGGCCTTTTGGCGCGAGTCGGATTCCGCGATCCCACACATGTCCTTGATCGCTTCGGCGATCGGCCAGTAGGTGATGCCTTCGCCGTAGGGCAGACATCTTCCCTGGAGCACGCGCACGTCCTCGTCGAGCCTATGGATGAACTCCGCGGTCACCCGCGACTTCCCCGAACCGGCGGCCCCGAAGAGGGTCACGAGCTGACACGATCCCTCCGCCTTCGCTCGGTCGTAGGCGCCCCGGATCAACTCGATCTCCTTCTCGCGCCCGACGAGTGGCGAGTCGAGCCTGCGGGACACGCCGAGAGCGTGAGGGATGACGCCGGTGACCCTGTAGGCGGGGACGCGCTCGGCCTTGCCCTTCAGCTCGAGAGGTTCGACCTCCTCAACCTCGACCGCATCCCGGACGAGGCGATAGGTAGGCTCGCCGATGAGGATCTCGCCGGGTGGGGCTGCCTGTTCGAGCCGGGCCGCCACGTTCACCGCATCGCCGCTCACGAAACCGTGGCCCTGGGTGTGGTCGTCGGCGATCACCTCGCCGGTGTTGACCCCGATCCGGGCCTTGATCCCGACACCCCACTCCAGCTCGAGGTCGAGGTTCATATCCTCCATCGCTTGTTGCATCTCGACCGCGGCCCGCGTGGCTCGCAAGGCGTCGTCCTCGTGGACGACGGGAACGCCGAAAGCCGCCATCACCGCATCGCCGATGAACTTCTCGACGGTGCCCCCGTGACGCACGAGTACCTGCTTCATCTCGTTGAAGTACCGGGTGATGACACGGCGGAGGGACTCCGGATCCATCTTCTCTCCGAGTGCCGTGGAGCCCGTGAGGTCGCAGAAGACCAGCGAAACGGTCTTGCGGGCCTCGGTCGGGACGACCGGCTCCTCGACCCTAGGCGCGAGCGGCGTCCCGCAGTTCTGGCAGAACTTCGCTTGTTCGGCGTTCTGCTCACCGCAGTTAGGGCAGGTCTGCATGGGTTAAAGGGTAGCCGGGGGTGGCAGCTGCGCGGAAGGTACATCCCGGCGCGCGGAACGGGCGCCCCCGTAGGGCGCCCGTTCGATGAAGCTCGCTGGCTAGAAGTTCCGGCGAAGGTTGTTCACCAGCTCCGTCTGTGAGTTCAACGGATGAGGCTCAACCTCTCCTTCCAAGACCTCGCAGAGCAGAGGCGCCACGCTGTTGACACAGGTGTCGTTCCCTGCACCACCATCCGCGGTGTTCGTGCCCAGACCGCCGTCGAACTGGTCGTCGCCCCCGTTCCCGGCGAAGTTGTCGTTGCCGCCCCATCCGAAGAAACGGTTCGCGAGCTCGTTGCCGATGAACGTGTCGTTGCCCGCGTCACCCGACCCTGCCTCGATCCCACTCAACGTGTCCGAGCCGGTGTCGATACCGGTACTGGTCAACGTGCCCTGACCGAGATCGATCGTCAGCGACGAGGTGCCGAAGTAATCGACCATGTCGAGGTCGCCGGCTCCACCGTTGATCGCGTCGTCGCCTCCGGAGCTCACGATGAGATCGTCGCCTCCGGCTCCGTCGATGTTGTCGTCCCCGAGATCTCCGTCGAGGTAGTTGTCGCTCTCGTCACCCACGAGCGTGTCGTTGAAGGAGATCGTGCCGAGCAAGCCCTCGATACCCCCAAGCGTGTCGGTGCCCTCACCGATCTCGGCCCCCTCGGAGTCCGTCACGGACGCACCCGTCGCCGTTCCGGTGGCGAGGTTCGCGTTGACGGCTCCGGCTGCGAACCAGTAGGACGCGTAGTCGATCTGAGGACCGCCGCCACCCTCCAACGTGTCGTTGCCGCGACCACCGAACAGGATGTTGCTCTGGTTGTCGCCCGTGATGGTGTCGTCGTGGTCGGACCCCACGACCGACTCGAAGTTGGCGAGCGTGTCGGTTTCGGGCTGACCCTCACGCTGAGTTGTGGCGGTGCCGTTGTCCAGGTTCACCGTGACGCCCTCGGTCGCGTCGTTGAAATACACGATGTCGAGGTCGAAACCGGGACCGGCCTCGTCCCCGCCGTCGGCGTTATCGTTGCCCGCGCCCAACGTGAGCAGGTCGAGGTTCGCACCTCCATCGATCGTGTCATGCCCCGCGTCGCCGAAGATGAAGTTGGTCTGGTCGTCGCCGACGATCGTGTCGTCGAACTGAGACCCGTACACCGAGTTGAACCCCGAGAAGCTATCGGTCCCCTCCCCGGTCAGCCGGCCCGTCGCCATGTCCACGTTGACGGGTCCTCCGCTGAAGAACTGCCAGAGCAACTCGTTGCCGTCTCCGGTCAACACGTCGTCGGCCGGGCCCCCGTTGAGGAAGTCCTGGTCGATCCCGGTGGCGTCCTTTCCGGACCGGATGTCGTCCTTGCCGCCCATCCCGTAGACGACGTCGGCGCCGCCGCCGCCGTTGATCTTGTCGGCACCACCCTGTCCGTAGACTGTGTCGTTGCCGTCGCCGCTGCAGATGGTGTCGTTGCCCTTCTTGCCGGTTATGACGTCATCGCCACCCTTGGAGACGATCACATCGGCCTTCTTGGTCCCCTTGATCGAGTCGTCGCCGGCCGTTCCTACCTTGGTTGCCTTCTTGCCCATGCACCTGGGCGTCGCCGCCTCGGCCGTGCCCGAGAGCACGAAGAGGTTCGCCCCGAGTACCCCCAGAGCGAAGATTGTCGAGATTCTCCCTTTCCCTTTCAGGACAGTCCCCTCCTCGATCAGTTGCTTGGTTTGAGTTCTAGGCGGTCGCGTGAAACCGCTTCTACATCGACCCCATTACTTCGCGACCGAAGCTCAAAGTCAATACGTATAGATACGAATGACGGGTATCCGACATTTGGTCCCGCCGGGGGGGGGTTAAACGTCGCGCGGCCCCCACGGTTGCTTGGCTCGCTAGAGACCGGCGCGACGGGCGAGCGCGTCGGGGTTCCGCACGATGATCGTTCGACCATCGATCTCGATGAATCCGCGTCCGGCCAGGTGCCCGAGTATCTGGTTCACGCTCTGTCGGGAGCCGCCGACGGCGTGGGCGATGTCGCTCTGCGTGAGGTGGAGATCGAGGACCTTGGACTCCTGCGATTCGTACGCTCGCATCAGGAGCTTCGCGACGCGTCCGGGAAGGTCGAGGAAGACGAAGTCGGCCGCCTGATCGGTCAATCGCCGGAGGATCGACGACAGCGTCCGTATCAATCCGTCGGTCAGTGATGGATGTTCCCGCACCAACTCCTGCCACGACCCCACGCTTATGACGAGGACGCGTGCCGGCTCGGCTACCTCCACCGACGCCGATCTCGGCCCCCCGTCGACCAGGGCCAGTTCGCCGAACGTCTCCGGCGGCTTGAGCGTGGTCAACAGCATCTCGTCGCCCGTCTCCGCCGACACGAGCACCTTGAGCAGGCCCTGTGTGAGGACGTACAGGTAGGCGGCATGCTCGCCCTGGCTGAAGATGATCTGACCCTTGGGATAGTTCCGCTCGACCCCGCGCGCCGCGATGGACGTGATCGCCTGCTCGTCGAGGTCGGCGAACAGCTCCGTCTCTCTGAGCTGCGCAACGAAGCGCTCTGGGTTAGCCACCTATCGAACTTCCGGCTTCGCCGCGCGGAGCGAGAACACCAACGGCAATTCGCCATCCACTTCGGATGGGAGTCTCCAGGAGCCGTCCTCGTGAGGAACGAGGTATCCGACGTGCGGAGATTCAGAGAAGGGGAGCTCGTGCAGGAACTCGATCCGCAGGCCCACGCTCGCGAGCGAGGTCACCACCTCTCCGAGTGTGTAAGGCCATCCGTACACGGTGAAGTCGCCGCCCTCATCACCGGAGTACGCGATCGGATCGCTGGGACGGAAGTAAGGATTCCGCAGGGTGGGGTCGAAAGCCGGGCCGCTCTCGTCGAACACGAGAGGGAACGGGTGATACTCCGCGATGTAGAACGTTCCTCCCGGCGCCAGGAAGTGATCGATCACTTCCGCCCACTTGTTCAGATCAGGGAGCCAAGCCAGAACGCCGAACGAGGTGTAGACGATGTCGAACCTGCCGTCGAGAACCTCCGGCAACCGGAGGACGTCGGAGGCGACGAAGCGGGCCTCCGGGTAGCCGAGGTCGGCGGCGAGCTTCGATGCCAGTTCGATCGATCTGTCGGAGAAATCGACACCCGTTACGCGCGCCCCGCGTCGCGCCCATGCGAGCGTGTCCAACCCGAAGTGACATTGCAGGTGGAGCAGCGACTTGCCCTCGACCGGACCGAGTTCATCGATCTCGAAGGGCTGCAGGATCTCCTCACCCGCGTCGAAGCTCTCGATCTTCTGGAACCCCGGCGTGAAGCGACGCTCGGTCCACTCGTCCCAGACGCCCCGGTTCTTGTCGATGAAATCGCCGGCGGCGGGGCTCATCGGGCGTGCCTACTCGCCTTGAGGGAGAACCACAGCGGCAACTCACCTTTGTCCGGCGGGTACCGCCACGTCCCCTCCCCGGCCTCCTCGAGGAACGGGCGATCCCACTCCCCGACGGGGTCCTCACGGAGGAAGTCGATGTGCAATCCCGCGTTGGCGAGCGCCGTCACGATCTCTCCCATGCCGTGGCTCCAACCGAACTCGAGGAGGTTCTTGATCTTCGCCTCCGGCTCCGCATACGTCCCCGGCACCACCAACGCATCGGGCTGTTCCTTGTGGAAGTACGGGAACCGTAGCCGTAGGTCACCCGTGTGATCGAACATCTGGAGGACCGGGTGTCCCTCAGTTATGTAGAAGAACCCGCCGGGCTCCAGGAAGTGCGCGATGACCTGTCCCCAACGTGTGAGGTCGGGGAGCCAGTTGATGACGCCGCGGGATGCGTAAACGATGTCGAAACGACCATCGAGGTTGTCGGGGAGGCTGTCCACATCCGAGACCACGAACCGCGCATCGATCTCGATCTCTTCGGCTATGCCGCGCGCGATCTCCATCGCACGGGTCGAGAAGTCCGCTCCGGTGACGTGCGCTCCGAGACGCGCCCACGAGAGGGTGTCCAGACCGAAATGACATTGCAAATGGAGTAGCGACTTGCCGTTGACGTCGCCCACGTCGGCGATCTCGTACTCGCGCAAGGTGTTCTTGCCTGCCCGGAAGCCGTCTACGTCGTAGTGCTCGGATGCAGCGTGCACGTCGACGAGCTCGTCCCAGCGCGCCTGGTTGACCTTGAGGAACTTGTCCTTCATGTCGGGGCTATCGGGTGGTGGCATTGTCCGCCGTCGCTGCGAGGATGGTCTTCATCTGGAAAGGCGTGAGGCCGGGATGCTTGCTGAGGATCCGCGTTATGAGGCCGGCGATGTGCGGCGCGGCGAAACTGTTCCCCGTCATCGGCATGTAGCGGCCGTCGGTCCACGCAACCCTCACGCTGATCCCGGGAGCGCCGAACTCGACGGGAGGAGAGGGGTTGTAATCGAACCCGAACGGATCCTTCCGCGCGTGCGCGGCGACGGAGAAAACCGATGAGTACTCCGACGGATAGCTTCGTGCCTTCACGTTGTTGATCGCCGACACGAGCATGACGTTATGGAAGTACGCCTCGTCTGCCAACTCGTGGAACATGTCGAAGAAGTCGCGCTTCGAGGTGCTGAGGCTCATGTTCGCAACCTGGATCCCATTCTCCAGAGCCCACCTCAGACCCTCGGCGAAGACAACCCCCTTCCCGGTGAGCCTCTCCCCCAGGACGCGGACGCTATACAACTCGGCCTCCGGAGCGACCGTCCGGATGATCCCGGCGCAAGCGGTGCCGTGGCCGAATAGGTCCTCGTGCGGTCCCTCGATGCGGTGCACCTCCTCGGTATCCTCGTCGTACTCGAGCACGACCCCGCCCTCCACATGACCGACGGCTTCGTGGTTGGCGTCGATGCCGCTGTCTATGACCGCCACCTTCACACCGGCACCCGTGGCGTCGCCCCATGCCCACTCACGCGTGATCGGCGTGTCCAGGGCGAACAGCGGAGCGGGCTTCAGTGCATCGTGGTCGAACTGCTCCGACCACGCCGGCTTAACGGGCATCCCTACCTACCTCTCGACCGCGCGGAGAGGTATGCCGCGAACTCTCGCAGGATGTGGACGGCGGCCCGCTGCTCGATGTCGCCGGCCTTCGAGATCTCGTTGAAGTGAGCGGCGAGCTCGGCGAGTTGAGCATTGCGGCGCCGGGGCTCTTCGGCGATCTGGGTCAACGCCCGCGTTACGTCGTCGTCCTCCGACGCGCGACCGACCGCATCGAAGAGCGCCTGGCCGAGATCCACGAAGACGCGCGAGTTCTCGATCGCCAGGGCCGCCTGATTGGCGAAGATCGCCAGCAGCTCCATGTCCTTCCCCGTTCCGGCGGGATGTCCTTGGCGGTCGAGGACCGAGATGACCCCGATCATGCGCCGCTCGGTCTCGAGCGGCATCGCGAGGATGGTAGTCGGAACGTACCCGGTTCCCTCCGCGACGGCTCGAGCGAAACGAGGGTCTTCCGATGTGTCCTCGATCGCCATCGGCTGTCCCGACGTCACGACCCAGCCCGCGATGCCCTGACTCGACGGGATACGCATACCCTCCACTTGCTCCCGGCCCTCGCCGGTCGCGACGTGATAAACGAGCTCGCGCTGGTCGTCCGTGAGCAACGCCACGGAACATGCGGCGGCCTGGAAGAGCTCCTTGGCCGCGCCGGTGATCGAACGCAACAATTCGATATGTCCGGTCGGAACGAGAGCCGGACCGAGATCGCTCGCGATCTGCGCGACCCGCGTCAAGACGTTCCTCTCTTGATCGTTCATGCGCTCCCCTCACCGCCTATGCCTGCGGCAGCGGCCGCCGCGGCGAACGCCGCCGTCCTCTGTGCCACGAACCCCGACAGCATCTGCTGCAGGCGTGGCTCGCTCTCGACGAGCTGGGTGAACTCGTCCTTGTCGAGGCTGTACACCTCCGTAGGCTGCGTCGCACGGACGGTTGCGGTTCGCTCCTCCCCGGTCAACAGCGCGTACTCGCCGAAGTAGTCTCCCTCCTTGACCGTGTTCACGCGACGATCGACGCGATCGGTCCGAACGATGACGTCGGCGGCGCCGCGCGTGAGGATGTAAAGCTTGTCGCCCGGTTCGCCCTGCCTGACGATGTCCTCCCCGGGCGTGAACTTCTCGAGCATCAACCGATCCGCGAGATCGGCGAGGACCTCGCCTTTCAACTCCGCGAACATCGGAACCTTGCGTAGTCGCGCCGCTTCGGGCCCGAGACGCGGCCGGCCTCCCGCTGTGACGTGTCCCGTCTGCTCTTCGTAGAGCTGCTGATAGAGACCACCCCCGCTTGCGAGTTCCGAGTGGGGGCCGAGTTCCACGACCTTCCCCTGATCGAGGACGGCGACGAGGTCGGCGTCTGCCGCGATCGAGAGCCGGTGAGTGATCGAGATCGTCGTGCGGCCGTGTACGACCTCTTTGATCGTCTCGCGGATCTCTGTCTCGGTCCGGGCGTCGAGAGCACTCGTGGCCTCGTCGAAGATGAGGATCGCCGGATCGCGCAGCAGCGCGCGCGCGATCGCCAGTCGCTGACGCTGGCCTCCGCTCATGCGAACGCCTCGCTCACCCAATACGGTGTCGAGGCCCGCCGGAAGTGAATCGATCAACCCTTGCAGCTGCGCAGCCTCCGCGGCCGCGACAACCTCGGCGTCGGTCGCGCCGTCGCGGGCGAGCGCGATGTTGTCTCGTAGCGTCGTGTTGAACACGAATGTCTCCTGGAACACGATCCCTATCTGAGCCCGCAGAGATCCGAGGGTGATGTCCCTCAGATCGTGACCGTCGACCGTCACCCGGCCATCCTCGGGGTCCCAGAAGCGGAGAAGGAGGTTGACGACGGTGCTCTTCCCCGAGCCCGATGGACCGACGATCGCGAGGTTGGTCCCGTGAGGGATCGTCAGGTTCAGCCCCTGCAGGATCGGACGGTCCGGCTCGTAACCGAACCAAACGTCCTCCAGCTTGATCTCCTTCTGGATACGAGCCAGCTCCGCCGCGTCCGGCTTGTCATCGATCGTCACGGGTTCTTCGAGGATCTGGGTCACTCGCTGCATCGACCCCGAGCTCGTCTGCACGACCTCACCCATATCGGCAAGCTGCCGTAGCGGACCGATGATCGACGGCAACAGCAGTAGTAGTGCGACCAGAGTCCCCGGTTCGTCCAGCGTCCCGTTGATGACGAGCAAGCTCCCCACGGTGAGGACCAGAAGTTGCGCGAGCGTAGTCGCGAAGCTGATCGTGCCCTCGTAGATGTGTCCCGTGAGCATCAAGCGGATCGCCGCTCGTACGAGGGCGAACAACCGGCCGAGGTAGCTCGACATCACGCGTTTCTCGAGACCGAACGCCTTGACCACCGGCTGCGCGGAGAGGGTCTCTTGCAGGATGGCGGCCGTCTGTCCATCGAGCTCCTGGATCTCGTAACTGCGCTGTGCGATGCGCTTCCCCAGGATCCTGTTGGTAAGGACGAAGACGGGAACTATCAAGAGGATCACGAGACCGACGGTCCAACTCTTCAACAACGCCGCGACGGCGGCGATCGTGGAGGTCACGAGCATGAACACTCCGGTACTGAGGATCTGCTGCATCCCCGCCTGCAACTGCTCGAGGTCACCCGAGAGGCGCGCCGCGATGTCGCCGACCCGAGCCTGTGCGAAGAAACTCTGGGGAAGGCGAAGGAGATGACCCAGCATGCCCTCCCGCATGGTCACGCCGACCGAGTTGTACAACGTCGCCTCTACGTAAGCGCGTCGCACCTCGAGCCCCGCGTCGATGACGTAGGCGAGGAAGAGGACGAGGGCGACGGCTAGGACGCGACCGCTGGTGAGGGTGGGTGCGATCACGCCGCAGAGCCCTCCGGGTTCGGGACCCGGCTGGCCGGCGCGTGCGAGCGCGTCGACCATGCAGCCGCTCGCGAGCGGAACGGCGACGGCGAACAATGCCGAGATCGTCATGTAGACGAGGGCTTCGAGGTACTTCGCGCGATGAGGGCGCAGCAGAGGCAAGACGAACCTGAAGAACGACCACATGGATGGGGCCTTCTGCCCACCGACGCTCTGACGCCATTGTTCTTCCAGCGCCGCGAGCGGCTGGCGGAACACCTCGAGAGCGGCGCGATCGCGGCTGTCCGGCGAGTAGGTCTCGAAGAACTTCCTCAGCGAGCCGGGGTCCGAGTTCGTGATCAACCACGCGAGGAACGAAGCGGCGGCCGCCGGAGGAGCCTCCTCCTCTTCGGGTTCGCCCTCGGGGCCGAAACCCGGAGGCATACCCTCGGCATCGCCCTCGGGGCCGCCGGGTGGTTCCGCCGGACCGGCGCCCTCCTGCCCGGGTGGAGTCTCCATCACCATGTCGTCATCCGCTCCGCCGCCGACGATCGAAACCGTGCGTCCGGCGGCGATCTCCTGGCGGAGCCACTCGTTCGCCTCTTCCACGCTGGGACCAGCGTCGGCGCGTGCCGCGGCGAGCGCGCCCAGCCCCTCGATGAGGACGCCCGCCATCGCGGCCTGGTAGCCGAACCATCTGCGGACGAGGAACTCGGCCATCGCGGGCCCGATGGCTCCCACCGGTTCCGCCCCCTGGGCGAAGTGCACGACGCCGTTATCGCCGACACCCGCGGCGGGGCCCATCCCGGGGTCACCGTCCATCTCGCCGAGGTCGCTCCCATCCATCCCGGGTGGCGCCATGCCGGGCGGCGCCATATCTCCCGGGGCGGGCATGTCCATGTCGCCGGGCTCGGGCATCCCCATGTCCATGCCGGGTGGCATGTCGTCTCCGGTCAGCGAGGCGGGCACCTCCGGCAGCGGATCGAGCAGATAGATGTCGACGCGCTCCGCCGCCTGCTCTTTCGAGACGTCGAGGAGTTTCTCGAGTTCCGACACGATCTCGTCGGCCGGCCGAAGGTATCTGGGAGCGCCCTGAGCGGCGATCGAGCCCCCAGGCGCTCGTATCGTTACCTTCTTACCGCGGTGCTCTTCCCACTGGATCGGCTCGGTTCCGGCGGCCTCCGTTGTCGTGTCCATCGGTCCCCTCACGGTGTCAGCGGTGTCTCCGGCGGATTATGACCGAATCTCGCGGGGCGGCCACATCGAGGACGATCGCCATTCAAAGGCTGCGTTACCTTCATCCGCGTAACAGCGCGATTCACGTCCCCTCCACCTCGCCCAGCGCGTCGGCCATCTCCGCTGCGGACCTCCAGTCGTTCGCCCCGGCGGCGAGACCTCTAGCGATCAGCTCTGCGAGGGCCGCGTCCGGCATCTTCATGCGCGCGAGCACATCGGGGCCGGTGACCTTCGCGTCGGGATCGGGATCGGACGCCGTCGCCGCCAAGAACATCAGAGCACTTACCCCGAAAAGGTCGTCGCCCACCTCGGCCGGGCCCCCACGCTGCTGGTTCGGCGACATGTACCCGATCGTCCCGGCTCCGTACGACGCCTCGCGCGCGCCGATCGCACGTGCCAGTTCGAGGTCGATAAGCATCAACTGCTCCGAGACGATCACGTTGATCGGGTTGAGATCGCGATGGACGTAGCCACGCTCATGCATAACCTTCAGGGCGGCTAGGAGTTCGCGGCCCCAAGCGACTATCTCCGAAGGGGTCGGCGACGAGCCCTCGTCGTGGCGCGCGCGGATCCTGACGACGAAGGGGGGGCCTTCGATGTGGTCCATCGCGACGAAGACGTCGAGGTCCTCTTCGAAAACATCTCGGACGCTTGGGAAATGAGCATCGTCGTCGAGTTCCCTCAACACCTCTGCTTCCTCCCGCAATCTTTCGCCCGCGTCCTTACCGTCCGGAGTAACGAGTGCGCTGCGCCACGCTCGTTTGAGAACGCAGTTGTCGCCTTGCTCCGCGTCCACGGCCAGATGGATCGCGCCTCGGACCGAACGATGCAGATCGGCCGTCACGAGATAGCGCCCGTTGATGAGCTTCACCGTCTTTTCATCAACGAGGCCGGAAGCCACGAACGGGTCCTCTGGCACCGGCGTCCGGGGCCCGGGGTCGGGCACGTAATCGGCGTACCGGTAATGCACGAGGCTGGAGGGAGACAACGGGCGATCGCTCAGGACGCGCGGACCCCGCAGACCGGCCGTGGCGTCGTCCAGCGCGCGCGCGATGCGGACCGACGTTTCGGTGTCCACCGGATAGACGGTCATGAACTTTCCGGCCTGAGCGATCCCGCCCACGCCCTCGTTGATCTCGATCAGGCGCCCGACGTCGGCGGCGATCTTGAAGGGGGTCTTCTCCGCGAGGAGGATCGGCAGACATGCTTCGAGCACGTCGCGAGCGCTCCACGGAGTCGCGCTCACGTGGAGCTTCCATCCCCGCGACGGGACGTCGACGTCCTGGAGATCGACGTGGAGCCAGATCCCGTTGGGATCGGCAATGATCCGAGCCGGTGTCGGGCTTCCCTCCAGCGCCTTCTCGAGCGTGGACGCGAAGGTGGGCCCGACCATCGGATCGGTCGGGCCCACCTGTTGATGCTGTGGGACTATCGACGGTGCCAGTAGTAGCCCCGGTACCAGAAGCGGCACGTGCGGTACCACGTGATGTAGCCGTGGCCCTCGACGTCCTCGCCTTCCTTCGCCTCGCCTTCCTGGTCGGCCAGGTCGGTCGAGCTCTGGACGAGTCCTGCGGACTCGAGGGTGCCCTGGGCATCCTCGAGGAGGTGTCCGAGGAAGTCCGGGTCCTCCTGGATCTTCGCGATCACTTTCTCGTTGAAATCTTTCTGGTCCTGTGTCTCGTCTGCCATCTACCTTCTCCTCTGTTCGTGTTGCTTGGGCGATTTCCGTGTCTTCCGTTTACAGCAACTACCGGTGCCTCGTCACTGCTCTTGCGATCGTTCCGTGTCCGCTCCTCTCTGTTCGGGATCCCATCTTGTGGATAGGTAACACCGGCTCCCACGTGTAGGTCAGTCAAGAGCGTGACATCGGGCGTGTCAAGATGCTTACAGGCCTTGCGTAGCCCGGTCGTCGCCGGCGTAAACAC
>JBOGXG010000088.1:0-4502 GCA_050694195.1 Actinomycetota bacterium
GTGGTGGTGAACCCCACAGGGCCCCACCATCGCGACAGGTGCCGGACTTCGGTGAACGCCTCGAACACCAGCTCCCGCGGGGCACTGATGACCCGGGAGATCACGATCTCGCGGTCGTCCGGCGCGGACTGCGCCGGCGTTCCTGGTTCCGTCGCGCTCATTCAGCTACTCCTCCTGCCTTGCTTGATGTCCTGCACGTATGCGTCCAGCCGGTCGAAGCTCTCGTTCCAGAACCGCTCGAACCCGCCGGTCCACTCGTGGACCGGTCGCAACCCCCGGGCGTCCAGGTCGTAGAGACGGTGCTTGCCTGCCTTGCGGTCCCGCACCAGCCCGACCTCCCGGAGCACCCGCAGGTGTTTGGACGCGCGCGGCTGGGCCATCCCCAACTCCTGCGCCAGTTCGGTCACCGACCGCTCACCCGCCCGCAATAGCACCAGGATCTTCCGGCGCTGCGGCTCAGCTATCGCGTTGAAGACGTCCGACGTCGTCGCTGCTCGTGCCATGGCCACCATCATATTCCTATATCGGCATGCGTCAACCCAAAGATGAATCAGGCGGGTGTTGTGAGATGACGATCGCGCCTCAGACCGCGTTCCCCCGCCTAGCCCCGTTCCCGCCCCCCCCCGGCCCTGCCGCTACCTGGTTAAAGATTCCAGAAACGGCTGCCGATGCAGAGCAGGCATACGTAAACAACGCAAGTCCGTCCGGCACCCGTCCCGCCGCAGGACTGCACAACCCGCTCCTCGGGGAGAAAACGCATGGCTCTGTTCGGCTTGTTCACGCGCGTCCTGACAACGCTCTTGTTGACCACCGTCCCCGTAGCCGGGAGCGGTCTCACGGCGGCGCAGATGACGGCGGCGTGGGGCGGCTCCTCGTGGGGCGGATTTTCGTGGGGCGGATCCTCCTTCTATCGGTCGGCGAGGATGATGCCGTTCGCGCACCCCGTGATCATGCTCAGCCGCACGAGCGATCGATCGGACCCGGTGCGCCTCGATGGATCGGAAGTGACCGGATCCGTCTACGTGTTCATAGGCGACCTCGGCAGACGAGCCACGGTGCGCTTCTATCTGGATGACCCATTGACCGCCGGCCCCCCCGTCACGATCGAGAAGGAGGCTCCTTACGATCTATTGGGCGCGAGCCTGTTGGGTCCTCACCCCCTCCATACCGAGACGCTCGGTGCGGGCCCACATTCGGTAACCGCCGTCGTCGATTACGACCGCCATCTGGCGGACGTCGTGGTCAGCAGGAGCTTCTCGGTGCCCCCGCCTCCGGAGCCCCCGCCGACGGCTCCGTCCCCGGCGCCCACGGATGCATCGTCGGGCTGGGGGTCGTCGGGCGGGGGGTCGTCGTCGGGATCCTCCACGCCGTCGGAACCGCCTACGCAATCGCCGGTCGCCGAGGGGTCCGACTTCCTGGTCAGCGCGACCCCCGATCGGGCCTCGCCCGTCGTCCTCGAGGGATCGACGATCGCGGGGACGGCCTACGTCTTCCTGCCGGCCCCGACGGGAACGTCGAGCGTCTCCTTCTATCTCGACGACCCCGCGACCCTGGGTCCGCCGCGGCAGGTAGAGATGGTCGCTCCTTTCGATCTCGCCGGCGGTACCGTACAGACCGCGCAGGGCCTCGACACCACCCAATTGGCGAACGGCGAGCACGTCGTAGTCGCCACGGAGATGTCCGCGAGCGGCGCGGTGAGACGGTCCGAGGCACGGTTCGACGTCGCCAACCCCGAGCCCGGGGTGCAGACTCCCCCGCCGCCGAGTCCGAGTCCGAGTCCGACGCCGGCGGCACCGGCGCCGGCTCCCACCGCCGGCCCGTCCCCGACTCCGACGGATACGACATGCACCGGGGTCAGGGTCGATGCGGGCGGCGACCTGCCGAGGGCCATCGCCACCCATCCCGACGGCACGAGCTTCTGCCTGGGACCGGGGGTCCACCGGTTGCGCTCGTCGCTGGAGCCGAAGCCGGGGCAGAAGCTGCTCGGCGCCGGGGCGGGCAGGACCGTGATCAGCGGCGCCAGGCCGGTGTCGGCCGAGAAGTCGGGATCCTTCTGGGTGATCGAGGGCCAGACGTCCCTCGGCACCAGCAGGTTCTCCGGAACGAGCAATCAGTGCCGGCACGTGGACGGCCGGGATCCGCGTGGGATGTGCATCTATAAGGACCAGGTCTTCCTCGATGACATGAGCCTGTGGCAGGTCGGTTCCCCGGCCGAGACAAAACCCGGGACGTTCTTCTGGGACTACTCGTCGAACAAGATCTATCTCTCCGACAACCCCTCGGGTCGTCGCCTGGAAGTGAGCGTCGTCGACGAGACCGCTATCTCGGGAGGCTCGGCGGGAGTGGTCGTGAAAGACCTAACCGTCGAACGATTCGGTAACTCCATCCAAGGCGGGGCCGTCTCGGCCGGGCGGAACTGGACGATCGAAGGCACGGAGGTCCGACAGAACCACGGGGGCGGCGTCCATATGGGCATGGGGACGGTGGTGCGCGCCAACCATATCCACCACAACGGGCAGCTCGGCATCCATGGGGGCCAAGCACCATGCAGTAAGGCCACCGGTCTCGTCGTCGAGGACAACGTGATCTCCTACAACAACATCGCCGGCTACAACTGGGCCTGGGAAGGCGGGGCTACGAAATGGACACACACCGATGGTTTGGTGGTCCGCAGGAACCACGTGCATCACAATTACGGCGTTGGCCTGTGGACGGATGCGGACAACATCCGAACCGTCTATGAGGACAACCTCGTCGAGAACAACTACGGCGAGGGGATCAACCACGAACTGAGCTTCGATGCGATCATCCGTCGAAACGTCATCCGCGGGAATGGCTTCCATCATCCCGTTCAAGGCAAAGCATGGGGGGCCGGGATATTCATCGATCAATCCCCGAACGTGAAGGTTCTGAACAACGTCGTCGAGAACAACAACGCAGGCATCACGGCCGTGCAACAGCCCGAAGGCAGCAGCCAATGCGGCTACGGAACGCGCGAGGTTCGCAACCTGCTGGTGGAATCCAACAAGATCAGACAGCCGACCGGGATAGCCGCGGGGCTCCAACTCCTCTCCACCTCCAACACGGCCTACTATCTCCAGAAGAACAACCACTGGCGCACGAATGAATACGTGCTGGGTAGCCTGTCCGGGAAGCACTTCCGATGGATAGCGGGAGATGTGGACTTGCCCACATGGAAGTCATACGGTCACTCGTAGCCGTGTAGAGACGGCTTCCGGGCGTACGTTGGCGGCGCCGGGCAAGATCATCGATGAAAGGCGTCTCGTTTGCGCATCCTCATCGCGCATAGCTTCTATCGCGTGCCGGGTGGCGAAGATCGTTACGTAGCCCAGCAGGTCGAACTCCTGGGCGACCGCCACGAGGTACATCTGGCCCAGCGGAGGAACGAGGATCTCGGCAAGGCCGCGGCCATCAAGGTGATGTTGGGGTCCCGTTCCGTGCGGCTGAGCCTCGAGGATGAGATACGGGCCTTCGGTCCGGACGTGATCCACCTCCATAACGCCTATCCGTCCTTCGGTCCCAGCGTTCAGAACGCCGCACGATCGACGGACACGCCGCTGGTCATGACGGTTCACAACTATCGATTGAGATGTCCCAACGGCTTGACGTTCACGCATGACGGGAACTGCGTCAGATGCGTCGGGGGCGCCTACTACAACGCCGTCATCCACCGCTGTTTCCCCACCCGGGATCAATCTTTGGCATATGCGTCGGCGCTGTGGCTCCATCGTTTCATCTTCAAGGTGGAGAGAAGCGTCAACGTGTTCGTCTGTCCCAGCGAGTTCATCCAGACGAGATTGATCGGATGGGGGATCGACCCGGACAGGACCGCGCTGGTACGCAACTTCACTTCGTCGCCGGGTTCGCCGAACGGCTCCGCCGGGACCTATGGAGCGTACGTCGGGAGGCTATCCAGCGAGAAGGGTCTCGACATCTTGCTGCGTGCGCTGAAGATCGCGGGTGATCCACCCTTCCAGATCGTCGGCGGTGGCCCCACGGAGGACGAGCTCAAGCGGTTGGGCGAAGAACTGGGACTCGAGAACACTCATTTCGTTGGGTTCGTCGATCCGACGGCAGTGCGGAAGCTCGTGGCCGAGGCCCGGTATATCGCGTTTCCTTCGGTGTGGAACGAGAACGCTCCGCTCGCCGCGCTCGAGGCCATGACGGCCGCCCGTCCCCTCCTCGTCACGAGGGTGGGGGGCCTGCCCGAGCTGGTCCAAACGGGAGGAGGCCTGGCCTGCGCTCCCGGAGACGTGGAGGAGCTCGCGGCCGGCATACGCCGGCTCATGGACGACCAACGTCTATGTGAGACCGCGGGGGCCCAGGCGGCGATGATGGCGCGGTCGGAGTTCCACCCGGCGGTTCACCTTCAGCGTCTCGAGGATGTCTACGAACGCGTCAGGAAGCCTCGTTGAGTTCCGGTGGGACGACGGCGTCACTCGGTGGTTGCGCGAGCGCCAGACCGATCAACAGCGCAAGGG
>JBOGXG010000089.1:0-4570 GCA_050694195.1 Actinomycetota bacterium
CTGATATCGAGGATCGAAGGTTCGAAACGGACTGGAGCAAGAGCTACGCCGACCCGGAGATCTGGCATCAGGAACTCGAGGTCCTCCTTCACGGCGCGGTCATCTACAGGATGTCAATTGCGTATGTCGACGGGGCCCGTTGCTGGATCCCGTTCCCGTCATCAGGGCAAGAGAGCGGTTACGAAGTAACCAGCTGGGCCGTTACCGTCGTTGGTCTCGCGAATGACCTCGTCCATAACACTGACACCCTCACGTACGTCAACAACGCTGGGATACGAATCACGCAGCGTCCGCCGCTAACTGAGTCGTAGCCCGACCGCTTCGGTCCACCTGTGCGAAGAGAGCCCGGCCGGAGCCGGGCTCTCGTGTTCTCGAGGTCACGAAGCCTTAGCCTCGGTCGCCTTCTCCACCGACGCGGTGGCGAACTGAAGGTCCGGGCCGACGTGGGTAAACTGGATCTCTACGATGTGACGTCTGTTGCCGTCGTTGTCCTGGCAGCTCCGCTGGACGAGCTTGCCAGCCACGAAGACCCGCATGCCCACAAAGACCGGCTGCGGTCGGTCCTCCCTTCGGTCGGCTGCGACCTTGCCGGGAAACCTCACACCCAAGGCAAAGGGACGCCTTCTCGATCGTCGCGGTCGCGAACTGAAGGTCCGCGGCGACGTGGTTGGCCTGGATCTCGACGACGCTGCGCTTGCCCTCTTCGGTCTCGAAGGTGCGCTGGATCAACTTGCCGGTGACCAGCACCCGGGCGCCCTTGCGCAGGCTCTTGGCGACATTGTCGGCGAGGCTGCTCCACGCCGTCACGTTGAAGAAGCCATCCGTGACGTCGGTCCACTCGCCATCCTTCTTGGTGCGGTGGGACACTGCCACCGTGAAGTTGGCGACTGCCTTGCCCGACTGCGTGTAGCGCAGCTCGGGATCGGCGGCGAGGTTGCCGACGATGCTCACGTGGTTCATCTCGAACCTCCTTGCTCTTCGAGCGCTTCAAAGCGCTCAGCCGTTGAGACGGCTACCGAAGAAGGCCGCGCCACGAGCGACGAGGGCAACCGACCGCGAAGCGGGACAGAGCATCCATGGACGCGCAGGTCTCGCGGTTGCGTGAGGAGCGGCGCGGCCTAGGTTGTCGTCACCAACAACGGCTGAGCGAGGCGCGAAGGCAGAGGAGATGAACAGAACGAGACTTCGGCAACCTCACGGCGTCCAGCTCTTCCCGCTCACTTCCTCGTCGGGCTTGGCGCCCTCTCTCAAGCCCTCCTTGAGCTCCCGGCTGGCCTGCCCCAACGAACGGGCCAGCCTCGGAAGTCGCGTCGCCCCGAACAGGAGCAACAGGATGGCGAGCAGGATCAGCAGCTCAGTCGGACCGATGTTCATCGTGCATTTCCCGTCCCCGCCACAGTGCCGCGGTAGTCATCCACTCCCTCCAATTCAACCCGGTTCGACTATCAAGTAAGTGAAGGGCGTCGCCGGTCGCTTCGGCGGCGGAGCCGATGTCAGGTGAACCGTGAAGCCGTTACCCGGATCCCGCTGCACCCACGCGAGGTTGCGCGGCCCCGGGTCGCCCGCAAGCGTGACCGAGATGTGGCTGTCGCCCGTGACGTCAGAGTTCGCAACGAACACCGAGTTATCGCCGGCGGGGATAACGGCCGATCCCGCAGTAGTGAACACCGACTTGCCGCGGACAAGTAGCGCGATTCCGGTGCCATCGCCCTCGGTGCCCGAGCGCGCCTCGACCGCCGTGCCCGACTCACTTATTCCGAGAACGCCCGTGCCTGAGCCGCTTTGCCCATGCACGCCGTCACCGGGGCCATCCCAACCGCCCTCCGCCGACATCGCAACGCCGCGCACTCCGATTCCCAGCTGGGGGTCGCCGTCCGGACCGAGGAATTCGTTGGGACTGGAGAGTCCCTCCACGCCGTGTCCACCCTGAGAGGTGGCCGAGATCCCCCCGCCGGCCCAGACCCCTTCTGCTCCTTCGTGTTGGTTTTCGACGAACAGCGCGTCGCCGGAGTCGGCGGGAACGTTGGCGCTGATGCTCGCGGGGCCGTCCACCTGCAGGCCCTTGCCGGAGTTGCTCGAGAACACGCCTCCGACGCCGGTGTCGCTTTGGCCTTGGACCCCCACGCCGGTGAGGCTCTCACCGAGGACACCTGTCCCCGCGCTGCTCGCGTGTCCGTGCACACCAGTGCCGGTGTCCGCCATGCCGCTGACGCCGGTCCCGGTGCCGCTCCCCGAGCCGCCCGAGACCCCGATCCCGGTGTTGGTCACCCCGCTCACGCCGGTCCCGGCGCCGTCGGAGTGCCCGGCGAGGCCACTGCCGGTTCCGCTGAAACTGAAGCCCTGCACGCCGGCATCGTCTCCGTGGCCGACGACGCCCCACGACTCCCCGAAGGCTGTGATCGCTGCCCCAGTAGGAGCCTGGGTGCTCGCGTTGATCGCTGATGAGGCTGCCGCGTCCCCTTCGTTGGAGACATCGAGCACTGGCGTCGCCCCATTTCCCCGCAGAGCTGTCGTCCGCATGGGGTTTCCAGGCGCCACGTTCTCCTCGCCGAGATGGAACGTGTTGGAGCCGTCATGGCCGGCCTTCGCCTCCTTGGCCGTCACGACGCTCGCCACTGCCGCGGCTCCTCCGACCCCCATCAGGGTCAAGAGACGACGACGAGTCGTGTCGTCGTCGCTACGAGATGGCGCGGAAGGAAGATCTGCGCCCATGGTCCCCACCACCTTTCGCTCCATGCGATCGTCCGCTACTAGTTACTAGGGCGGGACGAATCGAGCTGTCAATATCTAGGAGCGCGCCGCGGCGACCGCCGGTCAAGGGAGTTGGCGTGATTTGGTCACATCTGCCTAGCCTCCCCAGACCACCCCCTCGTGTCTTGCTTCTGCTCTCGATCCTTCGGGCGAAGCCCGACCCCTCGCCCAAGCTCGCATGCCCGAAGGGACCGAGCGAGGGCGATCACAACCCGTCGTTGACGTCCTGCCGCTCGCCGTTGTGCTTGGAGCGGTGGCTGACCGCGACGGTGAAGCCTGCGAGGGCCGCGCCACTCTGGGTGTAGCGGAGCTCGGGATCGACGGTGAGGTTCCCGACTAGAGCGACCTGGTTCATGGTGCTACCTCCTTTGCGCCTCCTGCGACGCTTAGACGTTCTGACGGCGCGTGGAGAAGGGCGGGACAAGCGACGAGGTCAACCGCCCGAAGGAAGTGAGCACTCATGAGCGCGCAGCGTGCGGTTGACGCCGCCGCGGACGGTGCTACAACTAGCCCTTCCCCTCGTCGCAGCGGCGGCGACGATGGTGCTCTTCGTCAAGACGTAGCACAGCGACTTGCTAATAGCGCGAACCACGATCGTCCTCTTCGCCCTCGGGGCGCTCGGCCTTGCTGGTATCGCCTCGCTGAATCGTTGCTTACGCGCTCTGCCGCAGACGCTCCAAGCCGTCCAGGATGATGTCGAGACCAAACTCGAACTCGAACTGGTCGTCGCAAAAGCCCAAGGTCGTGTCGGCTTCGTGGCTAACCCCTTTGACCATCGCGGCCACGTTGGGGTACTCGTCGCCAATCTGCTCGATGAGGCTTTGCAGCGCCTCATCATCGAGCGGCTCCGAATCGTCGTACAGCTCCTGGGTGAATCCCAAGGCCCGGCTCCCCAGCGCGTGTAGCGCGTGGTGCGTCAGATCGACCGAGAAACCGGCGCCCAGGAGGAGCCCGATCAGCGAGTCGAAGTACCGAATCGACGACGGGGTCGCATCGGTCCTCGATTGGATGAGAGCAGGGGCCCACGGGTGCCGCAGAAGGATCTCGCGAGCGGCCAGGATCCTTTGCCGCACGATCGTCCTCCACTCACCGGAAGAAGCGTCGATCCTCTCCGTTGCGGCGATGATCTCCCGCAGTATCAGATCGGCGATGCCATCGAGGAGGGCTTCCTGGTTGGCGACGTGGTAATAGAGCGACATCGGCGCCGCACTGAGCTTCTCGGCCAGACGGCGCATCGTGAGCGCCTCGATCCCCCCTTCGTCCGCCAGAGCAACGGCAGCTTGAAGAACGCGGTCACTGCTGAGGCGCAGACGACTGTCCGCTCTAGTCCGGGCTTGGGCGCTCACTGACCACCTCTTGTTCGGGCATAGGAATCAACCTTCTCGTCGTACATTGTACGAGAAAACCTCCCGCGCGGCCGCATTTCCTCTTATCTCGTTGAGTCGCCTCTCAGCGCTTGACATTCGTACATCGTACGATTACCGTACAGCGTACGACTTACAACGTACGAAGCGTCTCGCAGGGAAAGGAAGGAGCCGCCATGAACGGATCCAGATCACCATCGGGCCTCGAGGTCGCTGTCGAGGCCCGGGGCCTCGTAAAGCGCTACGGGGACGTGCTCGCCCTAGACGGCCTGGACCTTACGGTCCCCCAGGGCACCATCCTCGGGTTGCTCGGGCCCAACGGCGCGGGAAAGACCACGGCGGTCTCGATCCTGACCACACTGATCGAGCCGGACGCCGGCACCGCCTATGTGGGAGGTGCGGATGTGGTCGCTTCTCCCAGGGAGGTTCGCCGCCGCTTCGGTCTGTCCGGTCAG
>JBOGXG010000090.1:0-5357 GCA_050694195.1 Actinomycetota bacterium
GAGCGGAGCACCCCGGCGAGTCCGAGGACGACTGGGAAGTGATCAACAGCTACAACGGGTCGGGCGCCGGGTACTTCCAGACGGGGCAGGCTCTGCACGCGAACTACCCGGAGAAGGGCCAATGGCGCGTCCGGATCGAGGGCGGCAACGGCACCTTCGACGGCGACATCGGCTTCACGAAGGAGCAGGCGTGGCCCGACCCCGGACAGCTCGCCGTCAAGGCGACATCGATGAGCTTCTGGGAGGACCTCTCGAAGTTCGCGGAGCCCGGTATCGAGAAGCTGACCATCCAGGAGATCCGCAAGACCGAGGGATGGCGTCAGAGGTACGACACGATCGTCGTCACCAACCGCGCCTACCGGGGGCTCGCCAAGCGGCTGCGCTCCTGGGTGGCGGACCAGGACGGCAACGTCGTGCTCACCGATGAAGCGATAAACATGCTCGATCACATGGCCTTCGTCGACACCGTCACCGGGGAGCGTCCCAGCATCCTCAAGACCGGTGTGTACGCCGGCTACGTCAACTTCGCGACAGAGGACAAAGAGGTGACGTACGACGACCCTCTCGCCCGCAACATCGACCAGAAGGGCGCCGCGGAGGGCCGCTCGTGCGCGGTCAAGCAGTCGGGCATCATCCGCGGAGAGGTCTGCGACGACAACGACGAGCTACATCGCAGGCAGACCTACGAACCCGTCCCGCTGGGATACAGCCTCGAGGAAGGCGGCGACAACTCCCCTGTGTGGTTCGTGAGGGGTGCCGCCTGGGACAACGCGCGCGGCAAGGAACGAGCGGTCGGCACGAGCACGAATCAGAGTAGGGTGTCGCTCGGAGAGATCAGCTGGAAGGGTGGGAAGGTGCGGATCATCGGCGCACTCTTGCCGGATCCGACGAAGAAGTTCTATCACCCGTATGGGCTGTCGGACTATGCCCTCACCTGGGCCGGTTATCAGATCCTCCAGAACGCACTGACCTACGAGAGGTAGGCCCGTTAGGCGGCCTGGCGGTACTTCCTCACCGCTAGGACCGAGGAGACGATGAGTATCGCCGCGCACCATGCGAGGGATTGCCACACGTAGGTCGCCGTCTCGCCGCCGATCGCGAGACCGCGCACGGCCGATGCGGTGACCGACACCGGCTGATGCTCGGCGAAGGTCTGGAGCCAGCCCGGCATCGAGGCAACCGGAACGAAGGCCGAGGACGCGAAGACGAGTGGGGCCATCACCGGGAACGCGGCGGCCTGGGCGGTCTCCGGATCGCCGACGGCGAGTCCCAAGGCGGCGAAGACCCAGCACAACGTGTAGCCGAAGAGCAGGACGAGAAGCATCCCCGCGATGAACGCGGCGGCGTTCGTGTGGATCCTGAAACCCACGGCGAACCCGACCGCGGCCATCAGTGCGGCGACGAAGGTGTTGCGAGAGAGGTCGGCGAGAGTCCGGCCCCCGAGGACCGCGGAGCGAGACATCGGAAGGGAGCGGAAGCGCTCGAGCAGTCCGCTCTTCAGGTCGGCGGCGAGGCCGATCGCCGCGCCCATCGCTCCGAACACCGACGTCTGGACGAAGATCCCGGGCATCAGGAAATCGACGTACTCGACCCCGGGGATGACGATCGCGCCTCCGAACACGTAGCGGAACATCAGGACGAAGATGACCGGCTGGATCGTGGCGAACACGAGGAGCTGGGGCGTCCGCTTCAACCCGATGAGGTTGCGCTGCGCCACCGCGAGCGTGTCGAACACGCCTCCCCTCGCGCGCTCCAGGAGGTTCCCCTCCGACGGTGTCAGATGCTCGTAGGTCGCGCTCATGTTGCAACCCCCACCGGCTCCTCTACGCGCTCCTCGACGGGCTTCGCATGCTTTCCGGTGAGTGCGAGGAACACATCGTCGAGACTCGGCTCCCTTACGGCGAGCTTGTCGGGCTCGAGATCCTCCAGATCGAGAGTACGCAGCACGCCGATCAAGATCCTCGCCCCCTCGGGTGTCTTGATCCGGATCGTCGAACCCTCCCGTTCCACCGGCGCACCGGACGCGACCGACAGGATCCTCTCCGAACGCTCCGCGGCCGCGGGGTCGTTCCAGGTCAGCTCGATCACCGTGTTGCCAAGCCGTTCCTTGAGAGCGGTCGGCGTGTCGTTGGCGATCACCTTCCCGCCGTCGATGACGGCAACCCGCTGCGCGAGGTGGTCGGCCTCCTCGAGGTATTGGGTCGTCAGGAGCAACGTCGAACCCTGGGTCACGAGCTCGCGGATCATCTTCCAGAGCTCGTTGCGGCTGTGGAGGTCGAGACCCGTGGTCGGCTCGTCGAGGAACAAGATCGGTGGCTTCCGAACGAGGGCCGCCGCGATATCGAGGCGCCGGCGCATACCGCCCGAGTAGGTCCGGACGGGCCTGTCGGCGGCATCGACGAGATCGAATCGCTCGAGCAGCTCCGCGGCGCGCTCCCCCGCCACGAAGCGCGACAGCTGCGAGAGCCGGCCGACTATCCGAAGGTTCTCGCGGCCCGTGAGGTTCGGATCGACCGCGGCGTACTGCCCGGCCAAGCCGATCCGCGCCCGCACCGCGGCGGGGTTCTCCACCACGTCGATCCCGAGGACCTGCGCGGTACCACCGTCGGGCGCGAGCGTCGTCGACAGGACGCGGACGGCCGTCGTCTTCCCGGCCCCGTTCGGGCCCAGGAGGCCGAACACGGTCCCCCGTTCGACCTCGAGGTCGACGCCGTCGAGCGCGGCGAGTTTCCCGAAGCGCTTCACGAGCCCGGACGTCCGGACGGCGATATCAACCATGCGCACGATGGTTACACAGGTATGGGGTTAGCGACCGACAAGTGCTCTTCTAGAAGACGAGGTACAAGACCTCGCCGACGAGAGCGGGCTTCTCCTGGCCCTCGATCTCGACCTCGACCCCGACCTTGTAGAGGAGCCCGTCGCCCTTGCGCTGACTGGACAGGAGCCTGGCCTTCGCCCGCACCCGTGATCCCGACGGCACCGGATTGGTGAAACGAACCTTGTCGGTGCCGTAATTGACGCCCATCCTCGCGTCGCTTATCTCCATGATCTGTCCGAGGAGAACCGGCAAGAGGGACAAGCTGAGGTAGCCGTGGGCAACGGTCGTCCCGAAGGGTCCCTGTTTAGCCATCTCCTGATCGATGTGGATCCATTGATGATCTCCGGTCGCGTCGGCGAAGAGGTCGATGTGTTTCTGCTCCACCGTGTGCCAGTCGCTGACGCCGAGGTCCTGCTCGGCGGCGTTCTCGAGATCGGCGATCGTCAGTGTGGTTGGCAAGACAGACCTCCTCGTCCTCGTCCTCGTCGTTGGAAACTACTCCCCGGAGATCAAACGCTCGGCATGACCGGCGGGGCCATACCCTCTGCCCCCTCGGTGCGGGGGCCGGGGACCCCCCGGAACTCGTAGGGAGTGCAGGTCCGACCCGGCTGACAGATGAAGATCTGGCCGGTCAGGTCCGAGGCGACGATCTCCATCACCGAGCCCGCGACCTCGTGAGTTTCGAGCAGCGGGAACCCCGCCTTGCGGAACTCGTCGGCGAACGGGCCCAGGAGTTGCGTGTCGACGAAGCCCGGACAGATCGCGTTGACGGTGATCCCCTTCGGCTTGAGCTGTTCTCCGAGAGAGCGAACGAGGCCCACGACGGCGTGCTTCGTCACCGCATAGATGGGATCACCGGGATACGCGACGAGGCCGGCGAGCGACGCGGTCGCGATGATCGCGCCGCCGTTCGTCATCGCGGGGACGGCGGCCATGGCGCCGAAGACAACGCCGTCCAGGTTGATCCCCAGCGCGCGCCGGTAGGAATCCACGCTGAGACGCTCGATGTCGGACTCACCGGTCACTACCCCGGCATTCAGATGTGCGAGGTCGAGACGCCCGAACGTCTCCACCGCCTTCGCCACCGCCTGTTCGGAATCGCCGGGAACCCGCACGTCGGTCCGGACGAAGGCCCCTCCGGCGGACCCGGCGACCTCTCTCCCACCGTCCTCGTCGACATCGGCGACGACGACCGCGGCCCCCTCTTTCGCCAAGCGCTCGACTACCGCGCGACCGATCCCGGAGGCCCCGCCCGTAACGAGACCGACCTTCCCATCGAGACTTCCCACGCACACACCCCCGAATCGCGGTTCCCCGAGGAGGACCACTCCCCGTCCGGCTAGAGTCCGGTCTGAAGACTACGGTTCGCGAGCGCAAGCCGGGCCCGGGCGCCCCAGCCAGGAGGTAGTTGTGGACTTCGAGCACAGCGAGAGATCGAAGGAGCTACAGGACAAGCTCCTCAAGTTCATGGACGAGCACATCTACCCCAACGAGCGTGTCTACGCCGACCAGATGATGAGCCAGGCCGACGCACACGTCATGCCGCCGGTCATGGACGACCTGAAGCGGAAGGCGAAGGAGTGGGGGTTGTGGAACCTGTTCCTTCCCGACGAGGAGTACGGCGCGGGCCTGAGCAACCTCGACTACGCGCCGCTCGCAGAGATCATGGGCCGGAGCGTGATCGCCTCGGAGGCGACGAACTGCGCCGCGCCGGACACGGGCAACATGGAGATACTGCTCGAGTTCGGGACCGAGGAACAGAAGGACCGATGGCTGAAGCCGCTGTTGAACGGCGAGATCAGGTCGTGCTTCGGGATGACCGAGCCGGACGTCGCAAGCTCCGATCCGACGAACCTATCGAGCACGATCGTGCGGGACGGCGACGAGTACGTGGTCAACGGCCGCAAGTGGTGGACGAGCGGCGCGGCCGACCCACGTTGCAAGATCTGCCTCTTCCTCGGGAAGAGCGACCCCGAAGGCGATCGGTACGCGCAACACAGCCTCGTGCTGATCCCGATGGAAACGCCGGGGGTGGATGTCGTCAGGACCTTGCCGGTGTTCGGTTACGACGTCGGGCACGGTCATTGTGAGCTTTCGTTCGATAACGTCCGCGTCCCCGTAGACCACCTGCTCGGGGCCGAGGGGGCCGGGTTCCTCATCGGTCAGGCGCGCCTCGGGCCGGGCCGGATCCATCACTGCATGCGAGCGATAGGCATGGCCGAGCGAGCCCTCGAGATGATGTGCCGGCGCGCCCATTCCCGGATCGCGTTCGGCATCCCGCTCTCGAAGCAGGGCATCATCCGGGACTGGATCGCGGAGGCCCGGGTCCGGATCGAGCAAGCGCGTCTCCTCACGCTCAAGGCCGCGTGGATGATGGACACCGTAGGCAAGGACCAGGCGCGCACGGAGATCAGCGCGATCAAGGTCGCGGCGGCCGAGCTCGCGACGTGGGTGATCGACAGGGCGATCCAGGTTCACGGAGGAGCCGGGGTGTCCGACGACTTCCCGCTCGCGGCGATGTACGCGCACGCCCGGACCC
>JBOGXG010000091.1:0-22717 GCA_050694195.1 Actinomycetota bacterium
ACGACGACCTTGACGAGGGCTATCACGACGGTGGAGCCGCCGATGAGATCGGCCAGCGCGCTCACGGCTTCCTCACTACGACCGTGGGATCGATACCCGAGATCAGAGCGGCCACCTTCACGCCCTGTTGGTCGTAGGGCATGAAGACGCTGCCTCGGGCGATCCCGTTGACGCGCGCCGGCACCGTCACGCTGGTTTCGGCCCCCTCCACCACGACCTCGTCGCCGTCGGCGACGCCGAGGCGCTTGGCGTCCTCGTCGTTGATCTCGACGAAAGGCTTGGCCTGGATCGCCCGCAGCGCGGCCGTCCGGGAGATCATCGACCCCTCGTCGTAGATCATCCGCTGCGTATAGAGCACGAACCGGCCATCCTCAGACCCTTGCGGCGAGGACGCCGGCGATCCCGAAGGGCGACTTGCGGGGGCCGGAGTGTGCTCGACGCCCGCAGCCGTAACCGCAGGGATGTGTCCTGGTCTCTGCTTGGCTTCGAAGGCGCGGAGCTCCCAGGAGAGCGGCCAGTTCTGCCCGGTTTGGAAGGGAGCTCCGGCGCGATGCCCCTTCGGGTACTGGCCGCCGGGTCCGGCGAGCTGAAGTGGCTCGGACGCCCGCTCCGGAGCGAAGCCGCTCGAGTAGAACACCTGGGGGGCGGGTGGCTCCTGGCTCAATCGTCCCAACGCGACGTCTTTGTGGGTGGGGACGTTGCTGCGGAGATCGTCCCACAGGTCGGCGCAGTCCTTCCATCGCCAGTCGGCGTTCAGCGCCTTCGCGATCTGCACGCACGCCTTCCACGGCTCGAGCGAGGCTCCGGGCGCGCGGACCAACTTCTCCAGTTTCTGCAGGCGGCGCTCGAGGTTCGTGAACGTTCCCTCGCGCTCGGCGTAGGCGGTGCTCGGAAGGACGACGTCCGCGAGCAGAGCTGTTTCGGTCGGGAACAGCTCCATGACGACGGTGAAGGTGCTGCTCTCCAACGCGCGCCGGGCGAGGCCCGCGTCGGGGAAGTCGGCGATCGGATCCGCGCCGAAGATGAGGAGCGCGTCGAGTTCGCCCGCGGCGGCGGCCTCGAGGATGGCGCGGCTGTCCTTGCCGGGACTGTCCACCGGCCGGTACCCGGCCTCCAAAGCCGGGTGAACCCCCATGTCGATCATGCCTTGGGAGCCCGCGTGAGGTGGGCAGATGAGGAGCTTGGCGCCGGCGCGCGAGGCGGCCTCGAAGTAGGCCCTCACGAACGACGATTCGTCGCGGGCGAACGAAGCCGGGCTCCAGCAGAACACCGTCGGTCCGTCCCCCAGTTCGCCCGTGAGTTCGTTCAGCCCATCGACGGTGGGACCCGTGCGGATCACCTTGGCGAAGGTGTCGAGGGACGTGCCTCGCGGCGAGAGGACGACGATCTTCGCGTCCCGTTCGCGGAACGACGTGTGGAGATGCAGATAGACGACCGGCACGGTTTCCTTGGGATCGGCCCCCGCCCACACGATCGTTCTCGCCGCCCGCAGATCCTCGAGCGTGGCGGTCGATCCCGCCACCGGGGAGAACTCGAGTGCGAGTTCGTAGGGAGCGCCGGCGTCCTGGATGCGGGAGTCGATGTCGTTCGTCTTCAGAACCCCGCGCGCCAGCTTCGAGATCGCGTACGCGTCCTCGGTTGCAAGGTGCCCGCCGGCGATCACGGCGACGTTCTCTTTGTCCCGCACCGCCTCGGCGATCTTGTCGACCGCCGTTCCCCACGACGCAGGAGTGAACTCATCCCCGCTCACTCGCACGAGTGGTGTTTGGAGACGGTCCTTGGCATCGACGTGGTGGTATCCGAACCGTCCCTTATCGCAGATCCAGAAGTCGTTCACTCGTTCGTTCGGGAGTGCCTGGCACCTAACCATGACGTCCTGACGCGCTTCGTTCGTGATGGGGCACCCGACCGAGCAATAGTTGCAAACGCTGGGCGCGGTCTCGAGATCCCATGGCCGCGACACGAACCTGTATGGCTTCGACGTAAGCGCACCCACCGGACAGATCTGGATGGTGTTGCCCGAGAAGTAGCTGTCGAAAGGATCATCGTGGAAGTTCAGGATCTGGGTGCCGTCGCCCCTATCGACCAATTGGATGAACCTGTCTCCCGCGATCTCATCGGAGAACCGCACGCAGCGCCAACAGAGGACGCACCGCTCGCGGTCGAGGACGACGAGGTTCGAGATCTCGAGCGCCTTCTCGTAGGTGCGCTTCTCCTCCACGTAACGGCTGCTCCCCGGACCGTGCCGGTAGGTCTGGTCCTGCAGCGGACACTCGCCGCCGCGATCGCAGATCGGACAGTCGAGGGGGTGGTTGATCAGGAGGAATTCAAGCATGTCCTCCTGCGCGCCGGCGGCCTCGGGGCCCGCGGTGTTCACCTTCATCCCATCGGCCACGGGGGTGGCGCATGCGGGGACGAGCTTCCCCTGCCCCTCGACCTGAACGAGACACATCCGGCAGACGGCAACCGACTTCATTCCCGGGTGGTAGCAGAAGCGAGGCACGAAGATCCCGAGTTCCTCCGCGACGTCGATCAGAAGGCGATCCTTCTCCGCCTTCACCGCGCGGCCGTTGATCGCCAGCTCGACGAGTTCGGGATCGCTCACGAGGCCCCCTCCTCATCGCTGGCGATTCCGGCTGCCGGCTGCGGCATCACGCCGGCCTCGCCGAGCCCCCGACCTGTGTGCGCGCCGACCAACATCGACTCCCCGTCGTCGAAGGGACAGCGACCTTCCACGACATGACGTTCGAACTCCTCGCGGAACAGCTTCACGTTGGAGCGAACGGCCCACGAGGACGCATCGCCCAACGGGCAGAAACAGCGGCCGTCCATGCCATCGCAGATGTCGAGGAGAAGGTCCATGTCCTCCCGGCGGCCCTCCCCATGCTCGATGCGATGCAAGACCTTGACCTTCCACCACGTCCCCTCGCGGCACGGCGTGCACTTGCCGCACGATTCGTGCTCGAAGAAATGGGCCGTTAGGAGCGCGTTGCGGACCATGCATGTGGTGTCGTCCATGAAAACGACGGCGCCCGATCCGAGCATCGTGCCGGCCTCCTTCAGGGACTCGAAGTCCATGTGCACCGCGGTATCCGTCAACAGCGGTGCGCTGGCGCCACCCGGGATGATCGCTTTCACCGGCCGGCCGTCGATCATCCCGCCCGCGAGTTCGAGCACATCGGAGAGCGGCGTCCCGAAGGCGACCTCATAGTTCCCCGGCTTGTTCACGTGTCCGGATACCGAGAGCATCTTCGTCCCGGGCGACTTCTCCGTTCCCCATCGCTTGAACCACGGGGTGCCGTTCGCGATCAGAGAGGGGAGCGAGGAGAGTGTCTCAGTGTTGTTGATGACCGTCGGCCGCCCGTAGAGGCCTTTGACCGCGGGGAAGGGAGGGCGAAGACGGGGCTGACCGCGGTATCCCTCGAGCGAATCGAGGAGGGCCGACTCCTCACCGCAGATGTAGGCCCCGGCCCCCCTGTGAACGACTATGTCGAGATCGAACTTCGTGCCGAAGATCCCCTCGCCCAGGAATCCCTTCTCGTAGGCCTGTGCGATCGCCTCGTCCATGCGCCGCGCGCCTAAAGCGAACTCGCCCCGGCAATAGATGAACGCCTTGTTCGCTTGATTCGCCCACGACGCGATGATGATGCCCTCGATGAGTTGGTGCGGATCCCGCTCGGCGAGCTCGCGATCCTTGAAGGTGCCCGGCTCACCCTCGTCATGGTTCACGACTATGTATTTCGGGAAGACGTCCTTAGGCACGAACGACCACTTCACACCGGTCGGGAAACCGGCGCCACCCTTGCCGCGCAAGCCGGCGTCCTTCACCAAGTCGATCAGCTCGTCCGGAGCGATCTCCTTGAGGACCTTCTTCGCGGCGTCGTAGGCGTTGTCGTCGAGCGCGCGATCCATCGTCCAGGAATCGTCGGGGAAACGGCGGAGCCTGCTCATCACTGCAACGGCCTCGTCCGCCATCAAGCCCCCTCTCCCGACGGAGGGGTGGCTTCAACGTCCCGCTCGCCGGCGCCCCCTCGCACGGGCGGGCGGTGGCCGGTCGCGACCTGCGCCGAACCCGTCTCGCCGCCGGCGGGCACCTCCGAATCGACCTCCATCCGTTCGTGTGGAAGGCGAGTCCCGGTGAGAGCTGTTTCGCGAGCGATCTCCTTCGACGTTCTGACCGGGGCCCCGGCGACGCTCCTAACGGTCTCGCCCTTCTGAAGGAGGTCGACGATGTCCACCGCTTCCTCGGAGCTCACCTTGTAGAAGTCCTCGTAGTTGACCTGCAGGCTGGGCGCGCCGTCACATGTCGCGAGGCATTCCGCCGCCTCGAGCGAGAACATCTCATCCGCCGTCGTCCCACCGGCCTCGATCCCGAGCCGGTCCTCGAGCGCCTTCAGGACCTTGCGACCACCCATGTGGCTGCACGTGATGTTCCGGCACACCGAGATCAGGTAGGTGCCTTGCGGGGACTTCTTCAACATCGTGTAGAAACTCGCCACCGCAAGTACCTCAGCCGGTGTCAGCCGCAGGATCGCCGCCACATCGCGCATGCCGGCCTCACTGACGTACCCCTCCACCGACTGCGCGAGGAACAACAACGGGATCGTTGCCGATCGGGAGTTTGGGTATTTCGCGAGGATCGAATCGATCTCGGTCCGCGCGTCCTTAAGCACGTTCAGGCCCTCGATCATCGATCCACGCCGCCCATGATCGGATCCACGGATGCGATCGATGCGATCAGGTCCGCGACGAGGCCCCCGCGCACCATCGGCTGGAGCGATTGGAGGTTCACGAACGACGGGTCCCTGACGTGCACTCGGTAAGGGGAGGTTCCTCCATCCGAAACCGCGTAGACGCCGAGTTCTCCGCGCGGCGACTCCACCGCCGCGTAAGCATCACCTGCCGGGACCGTGTATCCCTGCGTCGAAAGCTTGAAGTGGTGGATGACGGCTTCCATCGAGCGGTCCATCTCTTGCCGGGGAGGGTGCGTCACCTTCGGGTCCATGTTCTTGAACTCGCCGGATGGCATCCCTTCGATCACCTGTTCGAGGATCTTCAGGGACTCGCGCATCTCCGCCATCCGAACCCGGTAGCGCGCGTAGACGTCTCCTTCGGTGGCGAGAGGAACCGCGAAGGTCACGTCGTGATACGCGTCGTAAGGCATGTCGCGACGGAGGTCCCAATCTACGCCGGTTGCGCGCGCGACCGGGCCGGTGGCACCGAGAGCGAGGGCCTCCGACCGAGTGATCACGCCTATGCCTTTGGTGCGCTCCAGGAACACCGGATTCTCGGACAGGAGGTCCTCGTATTCCTTGATCCGTCGCGGCATGAGAGCGACGATCCCGCGCGCGGCGCTCTCCCAGCCCTCGGGAAGATCCTCCCAAACCCCTCCCGGGATGAAATATCCGTGGTTCATCCGCAGCCCCGTCACCATCTCGAAGAAGTCGACGATGACCTCGCGTTCGCGGAAGCCATAGAACATCGCCGACATCGCCCCCATGTCGAGCCCTTGCGTGCCGAACCACACGAGGTGGGACGACAACCGGTTGAGCTCGGCGATCAGGGTCCGGATGTACCGCCCGCGTGGTGGCACCTCTAGGTCGAGGAGCTTCTCAACGGCCAGCGAGTACGCCTGCTCGTTGAAGAACGGCGCAAGGTAATCCATGCGCGTCACGATCGTTATCGCTGCGCGCCACGTCTGGTCTTCGCACTCCTTCTCCATGCCCGTATGCAAGTAGCCGATGATCGGGAGGCACTTGATCACGGTCTCTCCGTCGAGTTCCAGGAGGAGACGCAGGACGCCGTGCGTTGATGGGTGCACCGGGCCCATGTTGATGACCATGCGCTCTTCGCTCTCGTCGTAGAACTCGACGTAAGCGCCCTGGCCCTCGGCTTCGACCTTCTCCACGAGTCGTTCGGTCGTGGTGCTCACGGCAGTGCCTCGTCCGAGTCCGGGATGGCCTGACCGAGTCGATCCAGTCGGGCGTCGGCCTCCCCTGCCTTCGGTGACTGTCCCGGTGCGCCGATCTGCAGGACCGGCTGTGGGATCCAATCGACGGGAACCTTCCCGACCCCGTAGTCCTTGCGGAGGGGGTGACCCTCCCACTCATCGGGCATCAGGAGGCGCTCGAGGTTCGGGTGACCCTCGAAATGGATGCCGAACATGTCGTACGCCTCGCGCTCGAAGAAGTTCGCTCCGGGCCACAGCTCGGTCACGGAGGGCAGCGCAGGCGGTTCTCCCGACGCGGAGACGTGGACCGTCTGCCGTTCCTTGCGGTCGCGGTGAAGAAGCTGAACGACGATGCCGAAGCGGTCCTCGAACCCGAGATGGAGGCGGTCGAGGCCACACAGATCGGCGAGCCACCAGCCTTCGTCCTTCAAGGCTCCGGCGCGCTCGAGCCACTCCGTACCGGCTAGTTCCGTGTCCATCATGCGCGATGGCCCGCCGCGAGATGCGTTTCGGGATCGAGGTGTGGTGTCGCCGAGACGCCTGCAAGGGTCGCCGCATCTTCACGACCGGCGGTGTATTCACCGCGCTTTATCCGCTCGTGGAGCAACATGATCCCGTCCATCAACATCTCGGGGCGGGGTGGACAACCCGGGACGTAGATGTCGACCGGCACCAGTTGGTCGACCCCCTGCACCAGGGCGTAGTTGTTGAACACCCCGGAGGTGGAGGCACAGGCCCCCATGGAGATCACCCATTTGGGTTCCGTCATCTGGTCGTAGACCTGCCGGAGGATCGGCGCCATCTTCTGGCTCACCCGCCCGGCAACGATCATGAGGTCTGCCTGACGTGGAGAGGCGCGGAACGCCTCCATGCCGAAGCGCGCCAGGTCGTGCCGCGGCATCGTCGTCGCCATCATCTCGATCGCGCAGCAGGCCAGGCCGAACGTCATCGGCCACAGGGACGACTTGCGCGCCCAGTTAACGAGCTTGTCGAGCTGGGCGGTGACGAAGTTGCTGCCGATGGTGTCGCTCACTCCGCCCATTCGAGCGCCCCCTCCTTCCACACGTAGGCGTAAGCGGCGAAGAGGATCGCGATGAACACGCCCATCTCCACCAGCCCGAAAACGGCGAGCTCGTCGTAGGCCGCGGCCCACGGATACATGAAAGCGGTTTCGATGTCGAAGACGATGAACAGCATCGCCACGAGGTAGAACTTCACGGGGAAGCGCTCGGTCCCCAAGTCTCTCTCGTCTTGGCCCTCCGGCGTGATCCCGCATTCGTAGGGCGACAGTTTCGCCGCCGTCCACCGCCGAGGGGCGATCCTCGATGCGACGAATATCGAAGCCGCCGCGAAAAGGGTGGACAGGATCGTGAGGAACAAGATGGGCAGGTAGGCGGGAAGTGTCATGGCTTGAGCTCCGCGAGCTTCTTCAACACGCGGAGACCCTTCTGCTCGGCGTTGTGCGCAGTGGAGTCCTCAAGGTTCGCCATCAGGGTGAGCGTGAAACTCATGACCGCCTTCGAGTGCATACCCATCGATACCAGCTTCTCCATAAGGACCGGGTGACCGATCAGCTTGGTGAACCGCCTGCCCAGCCGGTAGTACGCGCCGTAGGTCTCTTCTAGTTCGGCGGTGTACCCATCAAGCGTGGGAGACGAACCGCTCCGGAGAGCCTCGTCGATGTGGCGTCCCGCGATCCTGCCGGTCTCGTAACCGTAGGCGATGCCCTCCCCGTTGCAGGGGTTGATCATCCCCGCGGCGTCGCCGGTCATGAGAAAGCCGGGGCCGTGCGGCGGCCACACGCTGCCACCCATGAAGAGCCGGCCCCCACGCGGCTTCGAACAAACGGTATCCGCGTTGACCTCCCACTCGGACGGGAGGTTGTCGATGAAGTTCGTCTGCAGGTCGTGAAGGTTGATCTCCCGCCAGCCGCCGTAGGTAGACAACAGGCCGACACCTACGTTGACGGTTCCGTCGCCGACGGGGAACACCCACCCGTATCCGGGAAGAGCGTTGGGACCGGAGCGCACGTCGAGGTAGGCCTCGAACCATCCCGAGCTCTGCATCGGCGAACGGAAGTACTGGCGGACGGCGAGCCCCATCGGGTACTCGAGGTTTCGCACACGGCCAAGCGATCTGCCGAACTTGGTCGCCGCCCCCTCGGCACAGATCACCCACTTGGCCCTTATCTCTTCGCTATCCCCGTCCCGTTTCGCGTGGAACCCCTGGAGGATCCCGTGATCAAAGATGGGCCGGGCGGCCTCGGTATGGAACAGCACCTTCGCCCCCGCCTCCTCGGCGTGGCCGAGAACTATCGCATCGAGGTCCTTACGAGGTTTGACCAGACCGAAGTTCGGCCACGCGTCCAATTCCGGGAACGCCAGTTCCAGCGTGCGGCCGGCCGCGTGAACGCGCAGACCCCTGACGCTCTCCCACGTCCTAAGTTCGTCGCTCAGTCCCATGTCTTGCAGGACCTTCACGGCGCGCGGCGTGAGTCCGTCGCCACAGGTCTTCTCGCGGGGGAAGTCCTTCTTCTCACAAACGAGAACCGAGTGACCGCGCATGGCGAGGTAGTGGGCCGCGGCACCGCCGGATGGGCCTCCGCCTACGATCGCGACGTCTACCTCTGTAGGCACGTCAGCTCCCTCCCTCGTGCGCGGATCGCCCCCGTGGAGCGTCGCTCCTTTAGGAGCTTGTGAAAACTTTCACGAACGCCTCCAGTCTATTACCTCGGGGCAGAGTACGTGCCGTGGGGTCCCCTTGCGGACAGCCGACGCGACTTGCTACTCGAAGATCGCGGTTCCGTTCATGTTCGGGTGGACGTCGCACTGGAACCAGTACTCGCCTGCCTCCGGGCCCTCGAACGTGTACTCGCGGGTATCGGGGCCGGAGAAGATCTCGCCCTCGAAGATCGAGCTCTCTCCGGCCAGCCCGGCGTCCTGGTCCGGGTAGATCGAGATGTTGTGCTCGTCGGGATCTCGGTTCTCGAACACGATGGTGTTCTCGGCTTGGGCCGTGAGCTGGAGCGTATCGGTGCTGAAGCTGAGACCTTCGGCGACTATCTCGACACCTCCCTCGCCACCGCCGCCGCCGTCCTCTGCGGGCGGAGGCGCTTCCGACCCCGCGGGTTCATCGTCGTCCTGTGCGATAAGGACGAACACCGCGAGCACGGGGATCAGAACGTAGAGGATCGCAAGGAACGGCGCGCGGGGTCTCAAGGCATCGTCCGCCGCCACCGCGGGGACGCCCGAGGAAACGAGGTCGTCGATCAGCTTGCGACGTTCCACCATTGCCCGCTGGCCGGCGAACTGCGCGTCCGTCGACACCGCGTCCTCGGGTCGCAAGCGATTCCCGCTGGGGGTTCCGTGCGTCACGCCGGCCGGTCTCGCCTCCACGGGAGGTTCCGCCACCGCAGTGGCCGTCGCCGCGGCCACGGGGGCCGGCGCTGCCTCCGCTGCGGGAGCCGCCGCGGGCTCCGGGGCAGCGGCAGGAGCCGGCGCGGCCGCGGGGGCGGCAGCCGGCTCGGGGGTGGGAGCCGGTTCGGGCTCCGGTTCCGCGGCCGGCTCTTCGGCTACCGGTTCCTCGACCGCGGCCTCTTCTTCCGCGGGAGCCGGGGCCGCCCCGTCGCCGCCCTCGAAATGGGGTTGGGAGCCCGGCCACCACTTCGGCTCCTTCGGGTGCGGCGATCCTTCGATCGCTCGCTGGCGCGCCGCCTTGGCGCGGCCCTCGGCTACCGGAGGCGAGCTTCCCTTCTGCTGCTCCTCCTGCAAGACCTCTTGATAGAGCTGTTCTGGATCCACACCTACTCCTGGCCGAGACGACGGGTTACCGGGATCCTTGCCGGTGCGGGCTAAATGTAACGCGGCCTGCGGGCCCAGTCGTGCAACTCAGAGGCTGCGCTCGGTCGCTCGCCGCGCCAGCTCGGCGAGGGCGGCGCGCGATCCCTCGTCGATCGGGAGCCGGGCGAGCGCGTCCACGGCCTCCCCCCGCAACGTCATCAGCAGGTCCTCCGTAGCGGCCCGTGCGCCGGAGGCGTCGATGACCTCGCGCAACTCCTTCACATCCTCGTCGGTGAGCGCGGCACCCCCGCCCCACCTGGCGGCGAAGTCGCCGCCGGTCTCGCCCAGGAGCTCGATCGTCTTCGCGTAAAGAACGTGTCTCTTCCCTTCACGGATATCCGAATCCACCGGCTTGCCGATGCTCGATCGGTCACCGAACGTCCCCAGGAGGTCGTCCCGCAATTGGAACGCCTCACCCAGAGGAGCGCCGAAGCGAGCCAGCCCGCTGGATAGTTCATCCGATGCACCGGCCAGGGCCGCGCCGATAAGGAGCGGTTCCTCTATGGAATACCGGCCGGATTTGAGAACGGCGATACGGCGAGCGACCTCAACCGAGACATCGTTGCGGTCCGAGACGACCACGTCGAGGTACTGCCCCGCGATCACCTGCTGCCGCATCCGTGAGTAACAATCGAAGGCGCTCGTCAGGGCCGCGGGTGAGAATCCCGACCGCATGAAGGCCTCGTCGGCGAGGACGAGGGCGAGGTCCCCAACCAGCAGCGCGACATCTACCCCGAGGGCCGCGTATGTCGTTGGGGAGCCCCGACGTTCATCGGAGGAATCCATGATGTCGTCGTGCACGATCGCGAACGTGTGCAACAACTCCAAGCTTGCCGCCGCCTTCATCGCAGACGCGTCGTCGTCGCCCCCGCTCGCGCGATAGCCCCAGAAACAGAACGCCGGCCGGAGTCTCTTCCCGCCGGCCTCCAACAGACGCGCGATCTCGTTGATCATCGGGATCGCCTCCTCGAGGGAACGCCGCTCGTCCAAGAAGCGCGCCAGCTCGAACTCCACTTGCGATGTCAGTTCCTCGACCGAGGGGTCGAAACCGGTCATCCGGTTACCCTAGCGGGATGCCCCTCAGGTCCATCGCGGTAGCTCTCGTCGCGCTGCTATCGGCTGCATGCGGAGGCGACGGAGACGAGAGTGGCGGTTCGGGAGAGCCCTCCGAGGTCACCGGGGTGGTCGTCGACATCGAGGCCGAGCAACTCGGGGACGTCACCAGCTTCGACGTCAAAGACGGCGACACGATCTATCAACTATTCATCGATCCGGAGGCGGAATACAGCTTCCCACTCGGGCATCTTCACGAGCACCTACAGACCGCTCAACCCGTCCGCTGCGAGGTAGAAGAGAGGGACGGCAGGCTATACGCGCAGACGATCGAAGACGCTTGACCCCGCCGAGAACCTCGACCGGCTAGAGCTTGTCGAGGACCTCGGACAACTCCTCGGGGCTCGCGGAACCCTCGAACTTCGCTGCGACCTGGCCCGCGCGATCGACGACGAACACCCACGGCTCACCGGGAAGTCCCCACTCGCGCACCGCCTCGACCGGCGGTTTCGTGGGATCGAGGTCCTCGTAGATCTCCGAGTGGATGTACGTGATCTTCGGGTAGTCCTCTGACACCGCCTTCACGTCGTCCAGCGTCGGGCCGCAAACCTGAGAAGTGCAGAACTTCGGCGTCGCGAAGACGACGACGAAGGGCTCGTGCTGCGCGATCGCCTCGGCGATCGAGGTCTCGTAGAACTTCGGGTCGGGGCGCGGGTCCGTTGTGATCTCCTCGAGCTTCTTCACATCGTCGGCCGTGGGCGTGTCGGACTTCGGCGCCGGCGCGCCGATGGCCGGGGTCGTCCCCTCGGCGGCGACCTCGAAGGAGCCCTTCACGTTCTCGTCGTAGCCTCCGCCGGAGATCCGGACCTCGGCCCCCCAGTTGCCTGCTCGCGAGAACTCGGGATACGCCACCCAAACCCCGCGCCCGGCGTCCTCGTCGATCCACGTGAATCTCGTGTCGGTCTCGAAGGCGGGTTGCTCCGACGAGCGCTCCAGGTCGAAGAAAGCGATGTCGACCTTCACGTCCGGGTCACCGATCGGTGCGTCGTTCTCGTCGAGGAGACCGACCAGGAACCGGTTCTCCCCCACGACGATCTCGGACGAGATGAAGATGGGGTAGACCTCGGCGTCACTGAGGTCGTCGGAAAAATTGGCGTCCGCCGACTCCTGGGCAGCGGGATCGGAGCCATCCGAGGATCCGCAGGCGGCCCCCACCAAGGCAAGAAGGACGGAAAGGGCGACGAGGGACCTCTTTGCCGGCATGGGGGACAGCGTAAAGGGCGTCGGAGGTTAGCGACGCGCCGACGCGTCCGCCCCTGCAGCTCCGATGTGGGAGCATCAAGGTGATGCGCTTCTTCCGCAGGCTTGCGCTCGTTTCGACAGGTGCGACGATCCTGCTCATCGCTATAGGGGGCCTCGTCCGCGCCACGAAATCGGGACTGGGCTGCGGCACCGATTGGCCGCATTGCGCGGGCCGTCTCGTGCCGGCCCTTGAGACGCGCGCGGAGATGATCGAGTTCTCACATCGAGCAGCCGCGTCGATCGTGGTCGTCCTCCTCGGTGCCCTCGCCGTGACGGCGATCAGGAACCGAACGTCACACCCGCGCTTCCTGGTTCCGGCCATCGCCGCTTTCGGGCTCGTCATGTTCCAAGCGGTGCTGGGAGCCGTGGTCGTGAAGCTCGAACTGGAGGCGGAGTCGGTAGTCCTCCACCTGGGAACCGCTCTGGCCCTCCTCGCTCTGCTCGTCTACATCGTCACCCTCGCGGTCGCCGCGGAGGAGAGGCTGGACGAACCGGTCGACGGCGACACCAGCCGGTGGATGCGGCGGGCCGCCGGGGCCGTTTTCGTCCTGCTGTTGGTCGGGTCCTACGTCTCGGGCTACGAGGGGGCCGGGCGAGCCTTCCCCGATTGGCCCCTCATGAACGGCCGCCTCATCCCCGACCTGTCGATCGAGGAGAAGGCGATCCACTTCCTTCACCGCGGCCTCGCCGCCATCGTGGGAGCCATCGTCCTCGTGACCGCGCTGCGCGTGATCAAGCGGAGGGCCGAACTCCCGGGAGCAGCGCGACTCGCCCACATCGCCCTCGGATCGTTCGCCCTCGAGGTGCTGATCGGTGCCGCCAACGTGTGGACCGATCTCAACCCGGCCTTCGTGAGCCTGCATCTGTTCGTCGGAGCACTCATCTGGACGAGCCTCGTGGGGGCCGCGGCTATCACGGCTCCCGGGCTGCGAACGAGAGCCGCCGGGGACCGCGCCGCCGAGGCCGCCGTCCCGTTACGGCAGGGGATCTGATGGCGCGACGTTTGGTGGTTCACGAGAGCGGGGTTCTGGTCGACGAGAAGATGCCGGCACGTCCCGGCCCCGACCCCGAGGTCGTCGCGGGACTGACCTTCAGGGATCGCGTCCTCGCTTACTTCATGCTCACGAAGCCTCGGATCATCGAACTCCTCCTCATCACGACGGTTCCACCGATGATCGTGGCCCAGGGAGGCATGCCGTCGCTGTCGTTGATGTTCTTCACGCTGCTCGGCGGCGCGCTGTCGGCGGGGGGGGCCGGCGCGATCAACTGCTATGTCGACCGCGACATCGACGAGGTGATGACGCGCACGCGCAAGCGACCGCTACCCCAGCACAAGGTCAGGCCGCGCAACGCAGTGATCTTCGGCGCGCTCCTGGGAGTCCTTTCGTTCTTCCTCATGTGGGCAACCGTGAACCTGCTCTCGGCCTGGCTCACGCTCGGAGGGCTCCTCTTCTACGTCTTCGTGTACACGATCGCGATGAAGCGAACGACGCCACAGAACATAGTCATCGGCGGTGCCGCGGGGGCCGTTCCCGCACTCGTCGGTTGGAGCGCCGTGACCGGAACCGTTGAACTCCCCGCCCTCGCGCTGTTCGCGATCATCTTTTACTGGACGCCCCCTCACTTCTGGGCGCTATCACTTCGCTACGAGAAAGAGTACGCGGCCGCCGGCGTGCCGATGATGCCGGTCGTCTACGGGAAGAACGAGACGGCGAAGCACATCCTCCTTTACACGTTCCTCCTATTTGCGATGTGTCTCGTCTTCTTCTCCGTCGGACAGATGGGATTCATCTATCTGGGCGCGGCCGTGGTGCTCAACGGCGTCTTCATATGGTGCGCCGTGAGACTGTGGCGCAAACCGCAGCCGCGCGTCGCCTGGACCCTCTTCAAGTTCTCGATCTACTACCTGGCCCTCCTGTTCGTGGCCATGGCCGTAGACGAACTGATCACGATCTAGGCGAACCGCGTCCGGCGGGATAGACGCCCCGGCCCAGCGACGGGCCGCCGGCCAGGCGCGCAACCACGCCTTCGCCGATGACTCCGCATTCCCCTTTCCTCGGGCATCCGTCCACCATCACGGCCCAGGGATCTCCATCCGGTCCCACCTGTACGTCTATGAAATCGAACTCGGCCTGGCAGCGGAGGGGACCGCAGGGGCCCTCGATCAATGGATCGTCGTCGGGATCCGTGACGCCGGCGCTGAAGAAGACAGGCTCCCTCGCGAGCGCGTTCGGCGTCATCGTGACGTACGCGGTCCAGGTCGTTTCCCCGTATGCGGCGGCGTCCCACGGCGCGCCGGGAGAATCGGTGCTTCCCATGTACGTCATCGCGAGCTTGCCGGGATCCCCGATCTCGAGCGCGGGGAGCATCGCTTCGTTCAGTCCGGGGGGACCTACCATCATCGGCTTGGACCAGGTCTCTCCACGGTCCCGCGATATCGAGAGGTAAGGAAGCCGGTCCTTCGCAACCCAGGCGTAATAGATCACGCCGTTCTCGTCGACGACGACCCCGGCCTCGTGATCGGGATAGCCGGACGCCATCTCCGGCATCCCGTTGCCCGCCACCTGCACGCGCCTCCACGTCGCGCCGGCGTCCTCGCTGATCGCAAGATGAGGTTGTCCGCACCAGCCGCGCGGGAGGTAGACGACACCACGGGAGTCGACGTAGCCGTGGGCCGTCGCCCCGTCGCAGTTCCCCATCGTCGTGATCCATTCCGGAGTGGGCGGGAAGGCGGGCTCGCCGCTGGGAACGAAAGTCAGCCCGCCGTCGAGTGACCTCGAGCAAGTGCTCGAAGAGCCCGTCTGCGCCAAAGCTCCTCCTCCGATGCTGCAGAGGTAGACGACGTTGGGATAGCCCGTCGGCTCCTCGCTCCCCTCGGGCGGTGGACCTGCGAAGAGGTTCTGGTGGTCGGTGTTCCACCCGCATCCCGCCGGAGGACCCGTATCCCACGACTTCCCCCCGTCATCGCTGAACGAGATGTGGGAGCAACCGATGTAGTCCACGGTGAAGAGGCGGTCGGTCCTCTTGTCCACGTAGGTGTAGGGATCCTGCGACGTGATGTGAGCGTCGGGTCCGGTGGGCGAGACGTCCTTCCAGCTGAGCCCCTCGTTCCGAGAGGTCATGACGATGGGTGTGGGACAGATGCAGACGGGCTCGTTCGTCCGGCCCCCGGTGAAGAACAGATCACCGTTCTTCGTGATGCCGAGGGTGGGCTCGGTTGCGACCACCCCGGTATGGAACAGGCGCGCCTCGGGAGCCCGCTTCGTCCAGCGCGGCGCGCGGATGACGTCCGCTCCGGCGTGGTGGGCGACGGCCCGATCCCCCGACGACCCTCTCCCGTTCTGGGTGCGGGTCCGGATGTCGACGACGGGCCTCTCGAGGTCGCCTAGGTCGGGATGATGTTCGTGTGCCTCCCATGAACCCGTGACGGGTCTGCGCAGCGGCGACGTCACCTCAGGGACGGCGGACGCGGTCGCCAGGGCCGTCAGCGCGACGAGTGCGAGGAGGACAAGCCATAAGCGACCGGCGTCGCCCCTGATGTAAGAAACAGACCTCACCCGTCAGAGGTTCATCCACGGCCGGGTGCATCCCCCGGTCGCGAAACGAAATTATCGAGGCCTGCCTTGGTGAGAACCACGAACCCACGCGACCCGCGCGCCGCCCAGGGGATCACCCGTGCTTTCGGGGTCGACGTGAGTCGCGCCGGGGATGTGGGGCTCGCGGCGCCGACCGGCGATAGCGACGGTCGAGATCCCGCCGCCGGGCCAGCCACGCCAGCGGCGCCGTCGCCGCGCGCACGAGGGCGACCGGGACGAGCGGGGCTCGTACCTCGGCCTCGAACTCCCGCATGAAGAGAGCGAGGTCCAGGGGATGCGGCATCCCGCCGGTCGTCGTGCGCCCCTCTGTGGCAAGGGCGACCGTGGTCTCGAACAGCTCCTCCATCCTGAGGGCGGGTCGCACCTCGACATGCACTCGAGCCGGACCCTCGCTGCCGTTCTCGAAACGGTGAACCGTTCCGGGAGGCACGACCACGGTATCGCCGGCCCGCGCCGTGATGCTCTTCATCCCCATACGGAACCTCAGGGTCCCGTCCACAACCTCGAAGCGCTCCTCCTGGAAGGGGTGCACATGAGCACCGGGAACGTGTCCGTCCGGCCTCAATAAGAGATCTATGACCAGCACCTCGCCACCGGTGTCCGCCGACGTCTCGCGGAAAGTGATGCGCTCGCCGCTCACCGGGTTGTCCAGAACCTGTCCTCGGATCGCCATCATCCTTCTCCTTCCTCTTCCTCTGCGTTGCGGGATCGCAGAGATCACGCTAGGGAGCGGTCCCGTTGAAGTCGTCCTGCGAGGGGAGACACTTGGGATGCCGCTCTCGAGGTAGGCGGGACGCGCATCGTGGTCGCCCTCGGGCCCGAAGCTCCGACCGGGCCGCCCGGAGCCGACGTCACACGTACTCCTCGGGGAGTAGACGAGGGGGGTCCCACGGGACGATGACACGAGGACGCGGTGCGGCTTAGCGTTTGTGGGTGACCAACGACAACGAAGCCGCGCCCCCGAACGCCTCGAGCCCGCCGATACCCGGTATCAAGTACCTGTTGCCGGTCGTCGTGGGGGCGATCCAGGTGATCGGCACGCACTTCGCGGGGCTGCGGCAACCGGAACGCGTCGATCTGGACGTCTGGGGAACGCTTCTCTTGGCCCTGGGTCCGGCCGCCCTCGTCCTGCGACGCCGTTATCCGGCGATCGTCCTGTGGTTCGTACTTGTTACGACCCTTGGGTACGTCCTGTTGGACTACCCCCGGGGCCCGATCTTCCTTGCCCTGATCGTCGCGCTCGTCGGCGCGGTCATCGCAGGTCGGCGCGCGGCCGCGATCGCGTCGCTGGTCATCGGCTACGTGGGGTTCACGTGGCTTCCCGACATCGTGGGGATCGATCCCGCCCCCACGACGGCCCAGGCTCTGGGGCTCGCCGCCTGGTTGCTGGTGCTGCTTGCCTTCGGGGAGATCGCCCGCACGAGACGGGAGCGAGCGATCGACCTCGCTCGCACGCGAGCCGAGGCCGCGCGCCGTCGCGCCGGTGAAGAGAGATTGCGCATCGCACGCGAGCTGCACGATGTCCTCGCGCACAACATCTCACTGATCAACGTTCAGGCCGGAGTGGCGCTGCATCTCATGGACGAGCAACCCGAGCAGGCACGCACCGCACTTACCGCGATCAAGCAGGCGAGTGGGGAAGCACTCGGTGAGTTGCGTTCGGTGTTGGACATCCTCCGCGAAGGACACGAGTCACCTCCGCGGTCTCCGACCTCAGGACTGTCACGGTTGGGCGACCTCGTCGCCAGGACCGAAGCCGCGGGACCGACGGTCAGGACGCAGGTCGAAGGATCTCCCCGTCCTCTCCCCCGTAAGGTCGACCTCGCGGCCTTCCGCATCGTGCAGGAGGCGCTCACCAACGTGACCCGGCATGCCGGCGAGGCCCGCGTCACCATCCGCATCGGCTACGGCGAAAAGGAGCTCACGATCCTCGTCGACGACGACGGTCGCGGGGCGGGGGCTGCAACCCCTTCGGGAGGTGGGAAAGGGATCACCGGTATGCAAGAGCGTGTCGACGCCCTCGGCGGGAAACTCGAGGTGGGCCCGCGTCCCAACGGGGGCTTCCGGGTGGAGGTCCGGTTGCCCCTGCACGAGGTATCGGAGGGGATCGCATGATCCGCGTGTTGCTCGCAGACGACCAGGCTCTCGTACGGGCGGGGTTCCGAGCGCTCCTCGACGCACAGGATGACATCGAGGTAGTCGGAGAGGCGGAGGACGGGGAGGCCGCGGTGAATCTCACGCGGACGCTTAAGCCCGACGTCGTGTTGATGGACATCCGCATGCCCGGGATGGATGGGCTGTCGGCAACGCGCGAGATCGCCGGGAGCAACGATCTGCTGGATGTCCGGGTCGTGATCCTCACGACCTTCGATATCGACGAATACGTATTCGAGGCGCTCCGCGCAGGAGCCAGTGGGTTCCTCGTCAAGAGCACCGAGCCGGCGGAGCTAGTGCACGCGGTGCGCGTCGTAAGCGAGGGCGACGCGCTGTTATCGCCGAGTGTTACGAGACGCCTGGTGGCGGAGTTCGCCGAGCGGGCGAAAGAGCCTGCATCGGAACGATCACTGGATGCGCTGACGGAGCGCGAGCGTGAGGTGATGGCTCTGGTGGCGGAGGGACTCTCGAACGACGAGATCGCAGAGCGTCTTTTCGTCAGCCCCGCGACCGCGAAGACGCACGTAAGCCGCGCCATGGTGAAACTCGGAGCCCGCGATAGGGCCCAGCTAGTCGTCTTCGCCTACGAGTCCGGACTCGCCCGCCCCGGCTGGCTCCGCTGATCGCGCTACCGCGCTCGAGGTAGTGAACGCGCAACCCTGCGCCCCCCGTCGTATCCGAGATGCATCCCTCTGTGCGACGACTCCAAGGCCTCCAACGCTCACCATCAGACGTGTTCGAGTGATGACCGGGGAACCGGTCGACGATGAAGGAGGTCGATCGTCATGCTGACGATGGCAACAGAGCTTGCGAGTCACGGAGACTGGGGGCCCGGCCCCTGGTGGCCGATCTTCCCGCTCCTGTGGGTGCTTCTCCTCGGCGCGGTGATCTTCGCGGTGGTCCGTTCCAAGCGGCGCGGCTGGCACCAGGGCCACACCGCGGAGGCCGTCCTGGCCGAGCGCTACGCGCGCGGGGAGATCACCGTCGAGGAGTACCGCGAGCGGCTGGCGGTGTTGAAGGACCGGTCCGCTTAGCACGGCCCACCGCCGACGGAAGCCGGCGAACTTCTCCTCTATCTCTGGACGTCGTCAAAGGATGGAGGAGAAGTTCGTCATCGGCTACTTGCTCGAGTACCAGGGCTCCGAGATGTCTAGGAACTTCGGCTCTCCGTCGGAGAGGGCATTGAAATCGTCCATGAACTTCTTGAACTCGGGAGAGTTCGAGGACTCCTTCTCGCCGGCGCGCGCCTCCGACTCCGACGTGAAGTAGATCGCGTTCGTGAAGCGGCCGTTCTCGGGATGCCAGGCCGTGATCCCACCTATGACGTCGGGCCGCATGGTGTTCAGTTGATCCTGCGAGTCGCGGTCGAGCTGCCGGGCCTTCTCGACGTCCGTCACCTTGCCTTGGATGATCTGCACGAAACCTGCATCATCGGAGCCGCCGTCCTTCATGAGATCCACCAACGAGCAGTCGTGGAAGATGGGCTCGTCGAGGTACTGGGCGGTCTCCTCCCACCAGGCGCCCTGCTCGGCGCTGTCGCTATTGGATCGAGCCCCCTCCTGGCTCTCGAAGCGCGCCAGCGCGATGAATTCCCCGTCCGCCGTGACGCCGGCGGTACTGCCGAGGAAACCCTGGGCCTTCGGCTTGATCTCCTGGTCCCAACGTTCCCATTGCTTGCGAAGGCCCGCCGGGTCCTTCGCTTTCCCCTGGATCACCTGAACGAACATGTCTCCTCCCTTCCCTGCCTCGCTTCCGTTCTACAACTCTGAGAGCGAGCGTCAAGGTGCAGGGTTCCTGCGGGGCCACGAGACGCTCTCGACACGAGCCTCGTGGCGCATCCATGCCGCCAGCGCGAAGCCGAGAGCGATCAACATCAGCCCGTCGCCGCCGAGCCACATGATCAGAGCGGCCGCGGTCTGGTCGTCCAACGGCCCCGGCCCCCAGTCACGGGCAACCGACGCGTAGTGCGGATAGAGGACGCGATCGGCGGAGTAAAGGACGAGCCCAAGGAAAGACTGCATGGGCAACGCAGCAAGGAGGTAGCCGACCCGGGCGGGGGGCGACAGCCTCCCCGGCCGGGGATCCAAACCGACGACGGGCTGCCAGAAGAGGAAGGCGGCCCCGAGGTAAACGAGATGCTCCACGACGTGAACGAGGGGAGTCTCCAACGCGAAGTTGTAGAAACCCGAGAGGTGGCTGGCCCATAGGACCGCCGCGAACAACGTCCAGGTCAGGGCGGGATGGCTGATGGAACGTCCGAAACGCGAGCCGAGGACGGCCAGTAGGCGCGCTCTCCACCCCGGAGAGGAGGCGCGCAGCGCCAACGCGATCGGTGCGCCGAGGGCGATCAACGGGGCGGCTACGAGGAGCACGAGCAGGTGCTGCACCATGTGCACCCACAGCAACGACTCGGCGTACACGGCGACGGGCGTCGCCAGCGCGAGCCACAGGGCGCCGAGTCCCAGTAGGAGATGGATCGTCCGCGATCGGGGCCATCCCGGAGGCCTACGGGCGGCGCGGAGGTAGGACCATCCGGCTCCGATCACGAAGAGCCACACGAAGGGTTCGATCGGCCACGCCGTGAGGGCACTTGCGAGGGTCGGCTCGACGGCCGTCTGCCCATGCCCGAGGATCACTTAGCCCCCGCCGATAACGAACGAGCCCAACCTCTTTCTAGTGCAGCAGATATGCACATAGCGCAGTGATCCTGCGGAAGAGATCGGGTCCGCTATCGGGCGATGACGCTTCCGTTCATATTGGGGTGGACGTCGCATTGGAAGTGGTACTCACCCTTCTCCGGGCCCTCGAACGTGTAATCGATCGTTCCCGGCCCGGCGACGATGTCCCCCTCGAAGATCGCGTTCTCGAAGCCGAGGCCCGCTTGCTGATCAGGGTAGATGGAGATGTTGTGGTCCAGCGGGTCCCGGTTGTCCAGCGTGATGGTGTTCTCGGCCTGGGCCTTGATCTCGATCTCGGTGACATCGAACGCGGTGTTCTCGGCCACGACCACCGTGCCCCCGGCCGCCGGCGCGGGGGCCTCGCCCTCGGCCGACGCGCCCTCCGCGGCAGCGTGCTCCTCCTCGCCCAGGCCGATGTTGGCGATCACGATCCCGATGAGGATCGGATAGATGAGGATCGCCATCAGTTCGAAGATGGTCGAGCTAGACACCCGCGACCGTAGCGCCAGGAATGCGCAAACCCCCAGAACATTGGCAGCCATCGCGATCGCGATGACCGTCGCGGCCTCCGTTGGGATCGAAAGCAGTACCCATGCGAAGCCGATGACGAACGCTCCGATGATCACGAGTGCAACCAATGGGATCACGATCGGAAGGGGAACCCGGAACCGGATCTCTCCGACCAAAGGCTCTCGTGGTGGTGGTTGCTGGCTCATGTCCTCCTCAGGTCCCAGACTCGGAGATCTTGTTCGAAGTCTTCCCAGCTGACCGGCTCATCCTGATCGCGATCCTCTTTCGCATACCATCGGAAGAAGATCACCGCGATCACGACCCACAGTAGTAAACCACCCAGGATCTTCATGATCAGACCCGCGACCATCTGATCGCTCACCGCAGACACACCCCACAGACGCGGGAACTCGGCATAGGAGCTGTAGATCGGCGAGTTGGCGAAGGTGAGGAACGATGCCGGTACGGTCGGAAGGATCGATTGCCCGAACAGGTAGAGCATCTTGCCCGGCTCGCTAAGGCGGCCGAATCCCGGAAGTGGATCGACGACCGGCCACCACATGATTAGCGCCGTCGACACGATGACTACGTGCAGACCGAAGTGGGCAGCTTCGGAGCGGACGGAGAGATTGACGAGGGTCGGCCAGTGCGTGACCGCCACGACCAGGTTGAACAGTAGAAGGGCCACGATCGGCCGGGTAAGCGCTCTCAACAGGCGCGCGACGGGGGCGGGCTTGGTCAGCAGACGCAGGAGCCAGCGGGGCATCCCCATCAGTAGGAGCGGAGGGGCAACCAACGTGAAGAGCATGTGCTGAACCATGTGGAACGAGAAGAGGTAGTCCTCGGCGACGTCGTGGATCGGCGTGTCGGAGCCGATCCAGAGGAACGCCATCCCAAGGAGGAAGCAGAGCTTCTGCTTGCGCGTCGCGGTCTCCTCGCCCGGCGAGACGTGCTTCGGGCCGAGGTACATGACCGCCCAGACGTAGGCCAGCGTTCCACCGATCATGAGCACCCAGACGTCCGGGTGTGCGTGCCACTCGACGTGTGGTCCTGCCGCGATCACGAGATCTGGAGCCATCGCCGCCTCGACTTATCCAGGGTTCGTGACTTCGGGGGCCGGGCCCCCCTGGGTCGTGAAGACAACGAGCATGACCGTGAAGATCACGAGTGCGGTGGCGAGTCCCATGATGAACAACATGCGGAACATACGGCTGTCGAACTTGAGATGCATGAACCAGGAGCCCACGAGTACGAACTTGATCAAGGCGAAGATCAAGAGCATCGCCACGAGCAGACCCGCTGCCATGTCGAGGTAGTAGATCGCAACCTCCATCGCGGTGACGATGGCGAGCACAACACCGATGAAGACGTACTGCCTCGGCTGGGGATGATGCGAGAGTTCGTACTCTTCGGTGTGGACGGGATCTGCCTGGCTCATCGCGTCGGGCTCCTACTCGGTGGGGATCAGGTAGACGACTGTGAAGATCACGATCCAAACGATGTCCACGAAGTGCCAGTAGAGACCTATCATCTCGACCTTTCGGCTCGCGCCGGGGTTCAACCGGCCGAAGTAAGACATGAGCACGAGGCCGAGGAGCATCAAGATGCCCACCGTCACGTGAGCGCCGTGGAACC
>JBOGXG010000092.1:0-1870 GCA_050694195.1 Actinomycetota bacterium
GGTTCCCGCTACCCGAGGACGTTTCGTAACGCGGCTAGACCTTGCTTTTCAGTCCCTTCACCTTGAGCACGTCGATGCCGCGGCCGAGGTCGTTCACGTAGATCAGTCCGTCGTGCCAGTACGACGACCAACTGTCGGTGCCGTCCGAACGGAAGTACGCGACCTCCGTCGGGAGCGTTGGATCGGAGAAGTCGACAACGGACGTTCCGCCCGTGTACCAGGACACGACCGCCTGCCGGGTGTTGCCCACGAAGTTGAGGTTGTGCGCCGTGCACCATGCGGTCGCGATGGTCCCCACGGGTGCGTCACCACGCTGCGGGCCCCAGTGGCCGACGAGCACGGGCAGTTCGGGAACGCGGATGTCGTAGACCCACATCGACCCGGTCGGACCACCGACGCAGTCGTGGACCGCGAAGGCCTCATCGGTCATGACGAGGTACTCGCCGTCCGGCGTCGGTACGGCGGCATGAGGGAAGAAGGAGGGAGTGAAGCCGTGCGCGATCACGGCCGGCGCGAGAGGATCCGTCGCGTCCCAGATCGTGACCTCGCCGCCCCCCGCGCAGAACGCGAGCATGCGGTCGCCGTCGGCGGCTTCCTGGAACGTGAGGTCGTGACAGCCGATCTGGTTCGGCGTGAACTTGGCGACGATCTCGGGCTTTCTTCGGGTTGGAGACGTCGATGATCTGCTCCTGGCCCCCGCGCTCCCCGTTGCCGGGAAGGCCGCCGGGTGACGCGTAGATGTAGTTGGTGCCGGGATAAACGGTGATCGTGTGGGCGCCTCCCGGCATCTCGACCGAGCCCAGATAGCGCGGGCTCTTGGGGTTCCGGACGTCGATCAACCGGACGCCGGCTCCGGGCTGGGCGCCACACTGACCGTTGTGGTAGCCGAGCGCGAGCAGGCCGCGCTTCACGACCGCCACATCGTTCTGCGAGCCCGGGCAGGGGAGGAACGCGATCTCCTTGGGGATCTTGCCCGACGCATCGAGGACGCGCACGCCTCCCTCGTTTCCGAGCTGGCCGAAGTAGACGTTGTCGCCCTGGAAGGCGATGTCGCTGCCACCCTCGTAAGGGATGTTGGTGAGGAGCTTCACGTTGTCGGTCTTGTCCTCGGCCATATCTGCTTGCGAACCGGCGGCCGGAGCGGCCGTCAGCATCCCCGATAGGAGCAACAAGGAGCAGATAGCGGCGGTGCGTGTCTTCATCGTCGGCGTCCCCCAGTCATGGGTCTCAGGTCCCCCCAGTGATGTTGTCTCAGCGGAGAGATTTCGCCCAAAGCGGCCGAATCCCTCTCGCCGGCACGGGATAGAGGGGAGGACGCGCCTCGACGGCGAATCCTTGAACTAGGGACTCGAACGCTCTCAGGGGGACGACCATGAAGAAGACGAGAAGGATCCTCGCGATACTCGCCGCGGCCGGGCTACTGGTCGGTGCCATCCAGGCGGGACCGGCGGGGGCCAAAGGCGGGAAGCTCGTTGTCGTCGGGACCGACGCGGCCGACGACTGGGGCGACAACGTCGATCCGACGCTCGCTCCCCTCGGGGATGCCCTGGGCCAGGAACTGGTGGAGGCATCGATCCAGCCGGCGGACGCTAAGACGTTGAACTTCAATATCGTCGTCAACTCCTTGCCGGCGTCGGGCGGCGTCCCCGAGCTCACCCGCTACGTGTGGACGATGACCGTCGACGGCGAACTGCTGCAGCTGGACGGCAAGTTCACGAACTACTCGAGAGGGGCCTGCGACCCGACGGCGGGGACATGCCCGCCGCCGCGCGATCCGGGGATGGGTCCGTTCTCGGTGCGCGGTAACTGCACGGACAACCAGGGGGCCGCGGTGACCTGCGAGGAGATCGGCAGCGTCACCGCCACGTTC
>JBOGXG010000093.1:0-6203 GCA_050694195.1 Actinomycetota bacterium
TGCCGACGACCCACGGTCCCATCCGGCCCGAGTACTCGATGCGCATCGTCTCCGGGACCTTCAACCAGATCTCGCCGGTCGCCCACACCGCGGCGAGGTCGGTGGAGCCGACCCCCGTCGAGAAGCATCCAAGCGCACCATAGGTGCAGGAATGTGAGTCCGCGCCGATCACGACGTCGCCGGGGGCGACGAGAGCCTCCTCGGGCAAGAGGATGTGCTCGATGCCGCCGCGGCCCGCGTCGAAGAAGTGAGGGACGTTCTGCTCGATCGCGAACCTCCGCATCACCGTCATGAGCTTCGCCGACGCGATGTCTTTAGCCGGCGCGAAGTGGGACGCGACGAGAGCGACCCTCGTGCGATCCCAGACCTTGTCCACGCCCATCTTCTCGAAGGCGTGGACGGCGGCGGGAGCCGTGACGTCGTTGGCCATCGCTAGATCGACCCTGCACATCACGATCTCCCCGGGTCGTACGGTGTCTCGTCCGGCATGGGCCGCGAGGATCTTCTCGGTGGCGGTCAGGGAGGTCACTGCGCGACGACCTCGGCGTTCCTCTTCGTGACGAGCGCGAGTCTGTTCACCGCGGAGAGATAGGCCCGAGCCGACGCTTCGACCACATCGGTGGACACCCCGCGGCCGGTCGCCCGCCGCAACGGCACTCCATCCTCGCCGCCGGTCACCAGGACGATCGTGACATCTCCGAGCGCGTCGATCCCGCCGGTGACGCTCGAAACCGAGAAGGATTCCAGCCGGGCCTCTACGCCCGTTGCGCGTTGGATAGCCCCACAGGCGGCGTCGATCATGCCGTCGCCGATGGCGGACTCGTCGATCAGAACGTCGCCGTGCATCAGGCGCACCGTCGCGGTTGGTGACATATGCGTCCCGCCGGCCACCTGGATCGAAACGAGTTCGTACTCGTCACCCTCGGACGCGATCTCGTCGACGACGATCGCCTCGAGGTCGACGTCCGTTATCCGGATCTTGCGATCGGCGAGTTCCTTGAATCGCTGGAACGCCCGCTGCACGTCCTCCTTTGTGAGCGTGAATCCGAGGTCAATGAGCGCCTGCCCGAAGGCGTGGCGTCCGGAATGTTTCCCCAGCACGATCTTCGAGCCTTCGAGGCCCACGTCATGCGGATCCATGATCTCGTACGTCGTGCGTTCGACCATCACGCCGTGTTGATGGATGCCGGCCTCGTGCGCGAAAGCGTTGGCGCCGACTATGGCCTTGTTCGGCGGCACCGCGTAGCCCGTGAGCATAGAAACGAGCCGCGATGTCCTCGCGATCTCGCGCGAGTTGATGCCGGTGTCCAAACCGCGCGATCCACCGCGCGTTCGTAGCGCCATAACGATCTCTTCGAGCGAGCAATTGCCGGCGCGCTCGCCGATCCCGTTCACAGCAACCTCGATCTGGCGCGCGCCTGCTTCCACACCTGCTAGTGCATTGGCCACGGCGAGACCGAGATCGTCGTGCGTGTGCACGCTCCAGACGACGTCCTCTGCCACCTCCTCGCGCAGGAAGGTGAGAAGCGTTCCGAACTCGGCCGGCAGCGCGTAGCCGACGGTGTCGGGGAGGTTGAGTGTGTTCGCTCCAGCCCGCGCTGCGGCCCGGAACACCTCCACGAGGAACTCCGGATCGGAGCGGGTCGCGTCCTCACAAGAGAACTCCACGTCGTCTACGTGCCTACGGGCGCGCTCGACCCCGCTCACCGTAGCCGCCACGACCTCTGCCGGCGTCATACGGAGCTTCGCCCGCATGTGAATCTCGCTCGTGGCGATGAAGGTGTGGATACGGGGACGCTCGGCGCCCGCCACGGCCTCGGCCGCGCGATCGATGTCGGCGTGATCCACGCGCGCGAGGCCGGCTATGACCGGGCCGCGGACGTTAGCAGCGATCGCCTTGACCGCCTCCGTCTCGCCGTCGGAGGCGATAGGGAACCCGGCCTCGATGACGTCGACCCCGAGTCTCGAGAGTTGCTCGGCGATCTCTACCTTCTCTTTGAGATTCAGCGAGATGCCCGGGCTCTGTTCGCCGTCCCTGAGCGTGGTGTCGAAGATACGTACGTCGCCTACTTCATCCACGACATCATCCCCCTCAGGCGCGCTCCTACTTCCTCGATCGGGTGCGTGGCTTGCGCTCGCCTGGCGCCGTCGAGCACCGGCGTTCCTGCCTCGTTTTCGAGAACCCACTCGCGGGCGAACTCTCCGGAGCGGATGTCATCGAGGATCTTCTGCATCGCGGTCTCGGTAGTTTCGGTAACCACCCTCTTCCCGCGGGTGAAATCTCCGTACTCGGCGGTGTCGGAGATCGCATCGCGCATGTGGGTGAACCCACCCTCGTAGAGAAGGTCGACGATCAGCTTGAGTTCATGGAGGCACTCGAAGTACGCGACCTCCGGTTGATAGCCGGCCCGCACAAGCGTCTCGAAGCCGGCTTGGATCAAGCGCGATGTCCCGCCGCAGAGAACCGCTTGCTCCCCGAAGAGATCCGTCTCGGTCTCCTCCGCGAAGGTCGTCTCGATCACTCCGGCTCGGGTACAGCCGATCCCTTTCGCGTACGCGAGGGCGCGCTCGGTGGCGCGGCCCGTCGCATCCTGGTGGATAGCGAGGAGGCCCGGGGTCCCGCTCCCCTCCTCGAACGTGCGCCGCACGAGCGGGCCCGGGGCCTTCGGAGCGATCATGATCACGTCGTGGTCCTCGGGCGGCCGGATCTGCCCGAAGTGGATGTTGAAGCCGTGCGCGAACAGTAGGGCGGCACCGGGATGGAGATTCGGTTCCACGACATCGCGGTAGACGGTCGCCTGGTGCTGATCGGGAACGAGCATCGCGACCAACTCGGCCCCCGAAGTGGCCTCGTGGATCCCCACGACCCGGAGGCCATCCGCCTCGGCGCGGGACCAAGAATCGGAGTCCTTCCGGACACCGACGACCACGTCCAGGCCCGAATCCTTGAGATTGAGGGCATGAGCCCGGCCCTGCGAGCCGTAGCCAAGCACGACGAGCCTCTTCCCCTTCAACGGATCAAGGGAGGCTTGGTTCTCGTAATGAACGGTTGCCACTGTTTTCTCGCTTTCTGTCTAAGAACGGTTAGCCCTGGAGCAACAGTTCTGTCTAAGAAACCTGACCGATCGGAACGGGTCTGAGCGCGGGTGCGTTCAGGCTGCGAGCCCCCCGGCCGAGAGCGATCCGCCCGGTCCGGGCGATCTCGCTGATGCCGTAGGGACGGATCAACTCCTCGAGGGCCGTGATCTTGTCGGATGCGCCGCTGGCCTCCAACACCAGCGACTCGGGGTCGACGTCGATAACCTTCGCCCTGAAGATCTCCGCGATCTCGAGGACCTCGGCGCGCCGGCCGGCATCCACCCCGACCTTTATGAGAGCAAGCTCGCGCTCGACGGACGCCGCGTCGGGTAGCTCGATGATGCGGAGGACGTTCACGAGCTTGTGGAGTTGCTTCGTCACCTGCTCCAGGGGCCGGCCGTCGACCTTCACCACGATGGTCATCCTGGAGACCCCCGGATCCTCGGTTTCGCCGACCGCAAGGGAATCGATGTTGAACCCACGCCTCGCGAAGAGGCCGGCGATCCGGGCCAGCACTCCGGGTCTGTTCTCGACGAGTACCGAGAGCGTGTGCGTCGACATCACGACGCCTCCTCTCGCGCGTCCCAATCGATCCTCGGGTCGAGGATCAGGTCGTCGTTCGAAGCGCCGGCGGGAACCATCGGGAAGCACATCTCGTTCTGAGACACGCGGAAATCGATGACGCAGGGCCCATCGTCGATCCCGAGCGCCTTGTCGATCACCGCGTCCACGTCCTCCGGCGAGGTAGCCCTCAATCCCACCGCGCCGTAGGCCTCCGCCAGCTTCACGTAATCGGGAACCTGCGGGAGATGGACCTCCGAGTAGCGTTCCTCGTAGAAGAGTTCCTGCCACTGACGCACCATCCCGAGATGGCTGTTGTTCAGGATCGCAACGACGAAAGGTGTTTTCTCGATGGTCGCGGTCGCCAATTCCTGTGCCGTCATCTGGAAGCAGCCGTCCCCATCGATGCAGATCACACGTTCGTCCGGCCGCCCGATCTTGGCGCCGAACGCGGCGGGGACGCCGAAGCCCATCGTCCCGAGTCCTCCCGAAGTGATGAAGGAATTCGGTTTGTTGCAGGGCATGAGCTGCGAAGCCCACATCTGGTGCTGGCCGACCCCCGTCACGACGATCGCATCTCCACCCGTCGCGGCGGCGAAGCGATCCACGACGAACTGCGGCTTGATCGGGCCCTCCTCGGGCTGCTCGTACAGGATCGGGTACTTCTTGCTCCAGGAGGAAACCTCCGCGACCCAAGCCCCGACATCGAGCGGCTCCGTCCCGAACGTTTCCTCGGCCGCCGTTGCGAACTCCGCCAGGACCGCCTTCGCGTCGCCGACGATCGGCACGTCCGCGACACGGTTCTTGCCGATCTCGGCCGGGTCGATGTCGGCGTGGATGATCTTGGCCTCCGCGGCGAAGGTGGCGAGGTTCCCGGTGACGCGGTCGTCGAACCGAGCGCCGAGACTGACGAGCACGTCGGCTCTCTGCATCGCCGTAACGGCCGCGTAGTTGCCGTGCATGCCGGGCATGCCTAGGCAGAGTGGATGTGGATCGGGGAACGCACCGCGGGCCATCAACGTGGTGACCACCGGCGCCCCGAGAGCCTCGGCGAACCTCAGTAACTCTGCTGCCGCCCGAGCCTTGACGACCCCACCGCCCACGTACAGCACCGGGCGTCTCGACGTTCGGAGGAGGTCGACGGCGGCTTTGATCTGTTTCTGATTCGGCTTCCCGTTCGGCCTATAGCCCGGCAGGCGCACCGAGGTGGGCCATTCGAACCGCGTAGCCGCCTGGAGCACGTCCTTCGGGATGTCGACGAGGACGGGCCCGGGTCGTCCCGTCGAGGCGATGTGGAACGCCTCCGCGATCGCGGTAGGGATCTCGTCGGGGTCCATCACCTTGTAGCTGTGCTTCGTGATCGGAAGGGTGATGCCGGTGATATCGGCTTCCTGGAAGGCATCGTTCCCGATCACCGCGCGCGGGACCTGTCCGGTTACTGCGACGATAGGTACGGAGTCCATGAAGGCATCGGCGAGTGGCGTCACGAGATTCGTGGCGCCGGGGCCCGACGTAGCCATGCAGACGCCGACCTTGCCGGTTGCCCGTGCGTACCCTTCGGCCGCGTGACCGGCCCCCTGTTCGTGGCGCATGAGGATGTGCCTGATCGGCGATCCGAGCAGCGGGTCGTACGCGGGCAAGATCGCCCCACCGGGGATGCCGAAGATCACCTCGACACCGGCCGACTCGAGCGAGCGCATCAACGAGGACGCGCCGGTCCCTTCGCTCATCGCGTCCTCCTGCGTGTTCGGATCCGGATCTGTTTCATCTAGCTCCGCGCTCCGTAGGTCTCGTGGCGCGCGGCGTCGCCCTGACGGACCTTGTAGGAGTACGCGGCCAGCATGCGGGCCGCACGCTCGAAGGCCTCGGCCGATTCGTCACGCCGTTCGCAGCGCATGTCGCCGTCGGCCTCGACCGACCCACCCATGAACGAGTCCTCGCTGCTGAAGTAACGCTCGAACCAATCCCGCTGCTCGGGATCGTCCATCTCGACGGCAACGCGGCCGGGACCCTGCCATTCGGCGGTTCCCAGATGCTTGCCGTTCTCGAACTCGAACTTCATCGCAACCTCCCTTGTCGTTTCGCCTGCTTCACGTTCCGTTGCCGGGCCCTTCGTCTGTTCCTCGCGTCCTGCACTTCGCCTTGCACATCACCTCCGCGGCCGTTTCCGGGAAAGAAAAAACCCCCCGTGGTCACGGAGGGTTAGGCGCACGCTGTCGGCCCAGGGGCCGAGGGCGTACGCCTAGGTGATAAGTACGAGGTTGAGGATGTGGATCAGGTTCGTCGCCTTGCGGTTCATCCGGCTCTCGCTGTCCTTACTAGATGTCCAACATGACCCCGCGACGTTGCAGAGGTATCGAAGAGCGCAGTCTTACGCAACCAGACCTGCAAGTCAACTGTTCGTCGCCATTTTCCGTCGTTTTCTCGGCGGCACCCCCGACCCCAGTGCAGTTTGCGACGGGCCCACGAAGGTTTTCAGCGCGAGAGGTGGTCGTGAGCGTGCACGTTTCGCGCCGAGAACCGGGAAAGGCGAAGTATGGGTGGCGGGCCGAACGGACAAAGAG